>CAZYRQ010000342.1:0-2855 GCA_964649455.1 uncultured Lentisphaerales bacterium | reverse complement strand
CACCATTAAACGCGGCCTGTCCTGGCTGGCAGTCTTCCTGGTCGCAGGAGCCGGCCTGGCGCGGGGCGCCTCGCCCTTTGCGGTGACGGCCTCTGTGACGCAGGTGGAAGGTTCTTCCGAACTACGGCTCGCGGTACAGGTGCCGGAAGGACATTATCTCTATGCGGATGTCTGGTCGGTGCGCCTGGACGGCGCTGCCCTTACGCCGCTGGCGCCGATCCCCGTCAAGCGCGTTTTCGATCCGCTTATTGATGCCGACCGCGAGGTATTCAGCGGCGGATTCACCGCGCGCTATGCCCTCGCCGCCCGTTCGGGGAATGTCACGGTCGGACTGCAGGGCTGTTCCGAGACCATCTGCTTCGCCCCCGAGGCACACGCCTTCGTCTGGTCGGACGGCGAGCTACGTCCGGTGCCGTCGTCGGCGCCGGATACGGCGGGTGACGGCGCGGACGCGGCGTGGCTGCAAGGGCTGCGGATCGCGTCCTCGGCCTCCGGCTACATGAAACCGGAAACCTTCCTGGCCTTCCTGGCCGGGGAGGGACTGACGCCTGCGCACCGTGAGCGGCCCGTTTCGGGCTTCGCGGCCTTCACCCGCGACCCGGCGCAGTTCCTGCGGGCGCAGGGCTGGTGGCTGACCGCGCTGCTGATTGTCGTGGGCGGCCTGCTGCTGAACCTCACCCCCTGCGTGCTGCCGATGATCCCGATCAACCTGGCGATCATCGGGGCCGGCGCGCAGAACGGCTCGCGCGGCCGGGGGTTCCTGCTGGGGGGGATCTACGGACTCGGCATGGCGCTGGCCTACGGCGTGCTGGGCCTGACCGTCGTGGCCACGGGCGGCTTCTTCGGCGCGCTGCAGTCGTCGCCCGTGTTCAACCTGGTGATCGGTGTGATCTTTGTCGGTCTGGCGCTGGCGCTCTTCGATGTCTTCCCCATCGACTTCACCCGCTTCCAGAACGGCCATGGCCCTGCGGGCCGCGGCGCTTGGCTCGCGCTCTCCATGGGCGCCATGGCGGCGCTGCTGGCCGGCGCCTGTGTCGCTCCCGTAGTGATCGCCGTGCTGCTGCTGGCGGGACGCCTCCATGGCGAAGGTGTGCCGGGCGCCCTGCTGCTGCCCTTCCTGCTGGGGGTCGGCATGGCGCTGCCCTGGCCCCTGGCCGGCGCCGGGCTCGCCTTCCTGCCCAGACCCGGCGGCTGGATGAAGAGTGTCAAGAACGCCTTTGGCCTCGGCGTGCTCCTGATGGCGCTCTACTATGGGCGCCTGGCCTGGCAGGGTTTCCGCCCGGCCGCCGCACCGGCGGGGGACGGGATTGCCGCGGGAGATGCAGCGGCATGGCGCGCGCGTCTGTCCGAGGCGCGCGCATCCGGCAAGCCGATCCTGCTCGACTTCTGGGCCACCTGGTGCAAGAACTGCCACGCGATGTCGCGTACGACCCTGCGCGATCCGGCCGTCGTGGAGGCGCTCAAGGGGTTTGTGTTCCTGCCGGTGCAGGCCGAGAAGCCCGCCGAGGAACCGGCCCGCGGCCACCTGCAGGCGCTGGGCGTCTCCGGTCTGCCGACCTACCTGATCTTGCAGCCGGACGTCAGGCAGTAGGCCTCCACCTAACGCGCCTGCACCATGCGCTCGACGGCGCGCAGGGCAGCGAGGCGCGTGGCTTCGGGCACGCTGACGACGTGCTTCAGATCCTCCAGCGACCAGAGCACCTTCTCGAGTGTGATGCGTTTCATGTTGGGGCAGACCAGCAGGTCGGAGGCGGGATGAAAGGCCTTGCCGGGGTTCTCCTGGCGCAGCCGGTGCAGCATGCCGGTCTCCGTCGCGGCGATGAAGGCCTCGGCGGGCGTCTCCCGCGCGTAGCGCAGCATGCCGCTGGTCGAAAGCACGGCATCGGCCAGCGCGACGGTCTCGGGACGGCACTCGGGATGGATCATCACGGGCGCGCCGGGATGCGCCTGGCGCGCGGCGCGGATATCGTCGGGGGTCAGCCGCGCGTGCGTGGGACAGCAGCCGGGATAGAGGATCATCGGGCGTCCGGTGACCTGCTGGACGTAGTGGCCCAGGTTCTGATCGGGCACGAAGAGGATCGGCGCGCCGGCGGGCAGTTCCGCCACGATCTTGGCCGCGTTGGCCGACGTGCAGCAGATGTCGCTCTCGGCCTTGACGGCGGCGCTCGAGTTGACGTAGGTCACCACGATGGCGCCGGGGTGCTTCGCCTTGAGTTCGCGGACGGCCTCGACGGGCGCCATGTCCACCATGGGGCAGCCGGCCTGCGGATCGGGAATCAGCACGCGCTTGGACGGGCTCAGGATCGCCGCCGTCTCGGCCATGAAGTAGACGCCGCAGAAGACGATCGTCTCGGCGTCCGTGGCGGCGGCCTTGCGGCTCAGCTCCAGCGAGTCGCCGCAGAAGTCGGCCACATCCTGCACCTCGGGCAGTTGGTAGTTATGGGCCAGGATGACGGCTTTGCGGCGGCGGGCCAGCTCGCGGATGCGGTCCTGGATCGATGTCATGGGCTCACCTCGCGGGTTGATCGGGATGCTGGTTCCTCGGCGACGCGCTTCTCATCCGGCGTCGGCCGGGGTGGGCTGGCCGTCCGGCGGCGCCGCGGGGGTGCCGTCGGCTGCGGCCGCGTTCCGCCCACCGTGGCGGCGCCGGCCGCCGCGGCGACGCCTGCGGGTGCCGGGCTGGGGCGCCATCGTCTCGGGCTCCGCCTCGGCGTGACCGGATGCCGACGCGTCGTCGGCCGTCGGCAGCGTGGCGGTATGCCCGATGACTACGGCGACGCCGGACGGGGGGTCGCTGCGCCGGCCGCCGCGCGCCGGTTCACGCCGCGACAGGTCGGGCATCAGCTTCTGCCAGG
>CAZYRQ010000341.1:0-2864 GCA_964649455.1 uncultured Lentisphaerales bacterium | reverse complement strand
TTAATCCGTGGCTTTCGAGGAACAGGTGGACTCGAAATTGCGGAGGCTCCAGGGCTCGCGCCGACGGAAGGGGTGGCGGAAGGCGGTCTTGACCCGTCCGCCGTCCTCCAGGCAGGCGAGGCAGGCGCGCGCGCAGGCGGCGGCGAGGCGGTTGGGTTCTGCCGTGGCGCAGGATGTGTCGGGATAGGCCCCGTTCTGGCACAAGCGGCACGATTCCACGGTGTAGCGGCCGACCCGGATCGTCTGCTCGCCCACTGGCATCTCGACGGCTTCCGCCGACAGCGCGCCGTTCGGGCAGCCATCCACGCAGTCGCGGCACTGGACGCGGTCGCAGATCCGGCCGCTGGGGAAGGGGGTGTCGGGATCGAGTGGGGCATCCGTGATCAGCATGCCGAGCGCCTGGCGAACGCCGAATGACGGGGTGAGAAAGGCGCCGTTGAAGCCGATTTCGCCGAGGCCGGCGAGCTGCGCCGCGACGCGGACATCGGGGGCGACGTTGGGCGCGGGCTTGTCCGGCGCGGCCGCCACGCCGTCGGGCCAGCGCGCGGGCGAGAGCAGCGAGCAGGGCACGGCCACGAAACCGTGGTCCTCGATGCGGCGGCAGAGGTAGTAGTTGGGCTTGGGCGGCAGGTAGCGGTTGACGCGCATCCAGAGCGTGCCCTCCTCGATCCCGCGGAAGTAGCTGCGCGGGATTTCGCGCGCGAAGACAACGATCGCGCGGGCCTCCGGCATGATGGCGAGCGGGCTTTGCGGTGGGGCGACGGCGCGGAAGCGTTCCGGCGCGGCGACCCCGACGAGGTCGAGCTCCAGCTCCCGCGCCCAGGCGTTCAGTTGTTCGCGTGTGATGATGGACATAGCTCAGCCTTTGATTCCACCCTTGAGTCTGCCGCAGGCCTCCAGGTGCGCGTTGCAAGCCTGGATGCAGCCGACGGCACCGCAGATCGAGCCGGGGCGGCCACCCTGTCCGTGCTCCGCCGAGCCCTTCGAGACGAGGTCAAGGTAGGCGATGCGCGGGGCGAGGGCGAAGCCGAGCCGGAAGGCGGCGTACCAGTCGTAGCTCACCTTGTCGATCTCCATGTTCATGCCGGGCAGATCTTTCTTTACGAAGGGGGAGGCAAGGGGATTGAGACCCCAGTGGGTCACCTTGCACTTGCCGCAGTCCACCGCGCCCCAGGCGAAGGTGCGTTCCTCGACGGTGGACGACTCGCGCGGACCCCCGAGCGCATGTCCCGGGCAGTGGCGGACGCACTGCAGGCAGTGGTCGCAGATGGGCTCCTCCAGCAGCGGATCGGGTTCGAGCACGGCGTCCGTGACCAGGATCTCGAAGCGCTGGCGCGGGCCGAACTCGGGGGTCAGGAAGACCTTGGACCAGCCCGGTTCGCCGAGCCCCGCCAGCGCGGCCGCGAGGCGCATGTGGAGGGCGATGCAGGGCGGACGCCGGCCCGGGCCGAGCGGCGGGCGGGCGGGGGGCGCCTCGTCGAGCAGCGTGTGGCTGCCGGGCGAGACGACGGCCTCGTGCCCGTAATCCTCGAGCAGGTTCGTCAGGGCCGCGGTCGCATCGCCGAGCGAGCTGTAGATGCCGCTGCCGTAGCTGTAGTGCCAGTAGGACGACCACTCGGTGCCCTCCTGGATGCCCCGGTAGGATCCCTTAAGGATGCGGCTGGCGTAAACGATCACCGACTGCGCCTCGGGAAAGAGCGACTGCGGATGGGGCTCCGGCGGGGCGTCCTTGAAGCGCGCGACGTTGGCGATGCCGCAGAGATCGGCACCGGCCTGGATGGCGCATTCCTTGACTTGACGGGCCGTCAGCATCTCACCACTCCTTGTGCTGGTCGGGGCGGTAGCCCCAAGGTTCGCGGCTACGGAATGGAATTCGGTAGCCGGTGTCGTGCGTCGCCTCGAAGTGCGCGATGCAGGCGCGTCCGCAGGCCGCGCCGAGGCGATTGGGAAGGTTGCCGCGGGCGAAGCTGCTTTGGCGGTCACCGACGATCCGGTTGTCGCGGATCTCGAAGTGCAGCTCGTCGGCGCCGGCGAAGAACCGCGAGTCGCCGGCCGTGCCGTTGGGGCAGGCGCGGCAGGCCTGACCGTTGATCATGCCGAGGGGGGCGTGCTGGCCGGGCCAGTCCAGCGTGGCCGAGTGGGTCGCCGAAAGGGCCGCCAGCGGACAAGCCTGGGCACAGGCCAGGCACCGGTCACAGATCGTCCCCTGGCCATCGGCGCCCGGTCCGGGTTCGACCGGCATGTCGGTCACGAGCAGGCCGAGCGCCTGCCGGATGCCGTAGGCTCGCGACATGAACATGCCATGGTAGCCGATCTCTCCCAGACCCGCCGCCACGGCGGCGTGCTCCAGCGAGAGGCGGATGCCCTGCGGACGGCAGGCGCCCATGCGGAGCGGCAGCACGGGCAGGTTCTCGTTCACATCGCCAGGGTTGTAGGGCACGCACTCCCAGCCATGACGCTCGATCCAGCGGACGAGCGCATCGAACTGGGTAATCCAACGGCCCGGTGCAGTCCACTGGGTTCCCTCCTCCATGCCGCGGAAGGCGCCGCGCGCGAGGCGGCGTCCGACGACGATGACCGAACGGGCGTCGGGGAAGAGCGAGAAGGGGTGCTCGTCGACCGGCAGGCCGTCGAAGGCCCCGGGTGGCGGCACGCCGACGAGGTCGTAGTCCACGTTGCCGCGGAATTGCTCAAAGGTCATGATGCGCTCCTGACGGCCCGCCGCGCCGGAACGATGCCGGCCGCGGTCGTGATCATTGAGCAACTATATAGGGGTGGCCGGCGCGCGTCAAGGCGCCCATGGTATTCAGGCACGGTCATTTCATTTGGCCTTCTCTTGAACAAGTCTGATGGGATCAACCTTT
>CAZYRQ010000340.1:0-2881 GCA_964649455.1 uncultured Lentisphaerales bacterium | reverse complement strand
GTCTGCCCGGCGGCGGCATCTACAACAACAATGGCCGGGTGACCCACTGCCGGATATCCGATTCCCGCAAGACCCACTGGGCCACAAAAGGCGCGGGGCTCTATCAGAAGGGCGTCAGCGCCGTCACCGCCTTCAGCGAAATCTTCGACAACGCATCCTCCGGGCACTCGGTTGAGGGCGCCGGGATCTACCTGGCAGGCGGCGAGGTGCGCAACTGCGCCATCACCAGCAACCGCAACAACGGCGTCACCATTGAGAATGGTGGCCGCGGCGGCGGGCTCTTTATCAGCGGCGGCCGGATCGTCAACTGCCTCATTGCGGGCAATGTGGTTGGCGGGAACACCAGCAGCAGCGGTGGGGGTGGTGCCTGGCTGACGGGCGGTTCGCTCGTCAACTGCACGATCGTCGACAACCGCGCCCGGCTCCCCGGCGGCGGCGGGCTCCGCTTCGCGGGCACGGCCACGCTCACCAACTGCATCGTCGCGCGCAACACCAGCCCCGTCACCGACACCGAGGAGTGGCGCGCGCCGAACAGCACCTACGCCAAGGCCGCCTACAGTCGCCTGACCCCGCTGACCAACGGCACCTTCACCGCCTGCACCGAGGCGGATCCCGCCTTCGAGGACGCCGACCGCGGCGACTGGCGCCTGGTGCGCGCCAGTCCGTGCCGGAATACCGGCGTATTGCTCGCGTGGCTCGCGGATCAGGTGGATCTGCTGGGAGCGCCCCGCGTCGACCACCGGGAACGGATCGATATGGGCGCCTTCGAGGTGCCCTACGTGCCGGGGGAGACGCTGCTGATCATCCGGTGAGCTGGCATTGACCGCCCGGGGCGCGATCCACTTGCTTGCCCGGGTTGCCTACACGCGCACAGCCCGGCCCTTGCGGATGCTCGCCGCTTCCGCCTCGATGATCCGGACCGACCGCGCGCCGTCGGCAATGGTCACGGTCGTGGGGGGCAGGCGCCGTTCGATGCGGTCGAGGAAATAGGGAATCTCGTACTGGTAGCCCATGCCCTCCGCCAGCGGAACAGCCTCAAGACGCCCCTCGCGGTAGACGCGCAGCGCGGGTGTGGCCGCGTGGTCATAGTCGATGGTGGCATGCTGGAAGTTGACCGTGAACTGCATCGTGAAGGGAAAGCCGCGGGCCATCGTCCAGCCGCCCTCCGCCGTGACCATCGGCCCACCGGGGCCGTAATCGTAGCGCGTGAACACGTGGTCGATCTCGCTGGTGATCTTGCTGTACCCTTGACTGGTGACGCTTTGCGGCATGCCGAAGCACCACTGCACGAAATCGGTGTCGTGCACATGGACGTCGAGCAGGGCGCCGCCGCAGGCCTCGCCGGAGTTGTAGAAACCGGCGCCCGGATGGGTGACGAGGCGCCGGAAGTGGGCCGAGCGGACGCGCCCGTAGCGTTCCTCGGCGATGGCGGACTTTAGCCAGTCCCAGCCGGGCCAGAAACGCATGCACATGGCGGGCATGGCCAGCACGCCCGCGGCCTGCGCCTCCTCCGCGCTGCGCAGCAGGCGCTCGGCCTCGCGGCGCGTGCGGGCGAGGGGCTTCTCGACCAGCACATGCTTGCCGGCCGCCAGGGCCGCGCGGGCGTACTTCATGTGCAGGGGCGTCGGCAGGCAGATGTCGACCAGATCGACTTCCGCGTTGCGGATCAGCTTCATGCCCTCGTCATGCCTGCGGACCGCCGCCAGGTCGAAGAGCCCCTTGGCCTGGCCCTCGATGTTGCCCTGGGCGCGCGCCTTGCCGCTCAGCTTGTCGGGGTCGATATCGCTGATGGCCACCACGCGGGCCTGGGGCAGCCGCGAGTAGATGTCGAGATGGGTGCTCCCCATCATGCCGATGCCGATGACGCCAACCTTGACCATGGGATGCTCCTGTTGGGGGTGCCTGTTCGGGGGGTGCCTATTCGGGAAGCAGCCGCTTCAACGCGGCCGCCGTGTGCTTGAGCAGACCGGGCTTCCACGGCATCATTTCGGCGATGACCGTGCGCCGGTAGCCGGCCTTGCGCAGGGCCGACGCGACGGCCGGCCAGGGCACATCGCCCTTGCCGAGGTCGCAGAAGCCCGCCAGCGTGCCGACGTCGCGCTTGAAGTCCTTGGCATGCACGCGGCCGATGCGCGGACCGAGCAGCCGGATCCAGTCGGCCGGCTCCTGGTGGTAGCCCAGCACGTTGCCGATGTCGAAATAGGCCTTCACCAGGGGGCTGTCGAAGAGGTCGATGAACGCGCGGAACTCCAGCGGCGAGTAGAAGAGGCCGTTCCAGACGTTCTCGACGCAGATCTCGACCCGGCACTTCTCGGCGGTCTTGAGCATCGCACGGATGCACTGGCCGGCACGGACGACGGCCTGGTCGTAGGGGACGGTGGGATAGTCCGGGTTCCAGGGTATCCGTATGGCGCCCGGGACGAAGAGCAGCGAGCGGCAGCCGAGCCAGGCGCAGCGCTGCAGTGCCGCCTTCTGGAGGGCGACCGCCCGGCGCCGGACGGCGGGATCCGGATGGGTCGGGCTGTAGCTCCAGGAGAGCCCGCTGGCGATCGAGTCGACGACGAGGCCCGAGGCGTCGGCCGCCTTGCGGATCGCCGTGCATTCCTTCTCGGTCGTGTTGACGTTGAGCACGCCGGATTCGGCGATGCAGAGCTCCAGGGCCTCGAAGCCCGCCTGCCGCGCCTCCTTCAGGGCGGCGGCGAGTGGATGCGTGTGGTTCAGTCCGTTCTTGAAGGACCAGTAGCTGATTCCGCGCTGCATGGGGCTCTCCCTTCGTTCGCTATACCAGCAGGAGCATTTCGGCATAGGAGGGCAGGGGCCAGGTCGCGGCCGGCACGAGGCCCTCCAGTTCGTCGGCCGCCTGGCGGGCCTCGGTCATGAT
>CAZYRQ010000339.1:0-2892 GCA_964649455.1 uncultured Lentisphaerales bacterium | reverse complement strand
TCGCCTGGGAGGCCCTCCGCGAGAGTTTCGACGACGTCCGCTACCTGACGCTCCTGCGGCGCCTCTCGCGCATCGCGCTGCGGTCCGGCAAACGCGACCTCGCCCGCCTTGGCAAATCCGCCACGGCCTGGGCCGAGCTTATCGACCCGGACGCCACCGACTTCGACGGCCTGCGCGCCGAGGCCGCCCGCTGGATCCGCAGTCTGCGCGGCGGACTTGCGGACGCGTCCGTCGCCGTTCCCCCCGCGGTCTACGAATAGGAGGAGTCACCGATGAACACGCAGCCGACTTCCCGTCTCCCCCTGCTCCTCGCCGCGGCGCTGCTCACGGCGTCCGCCGCCTCCGCCGCAGACATCGGCAGTTTCCTGCAGGATGTGAAGTTCGCGGAGAACGCCACGGGCGTCTCGAACGCCCTGGCGATGGTCCAGGCGCGCCTGCGCCAAGGCGCGATCCCGGCCGAGGATGCCGCGCGCTGCCGCGCCCGTGAGGGCGAGCTACTCGCGCGGTCGGGACGGCACAGCGAGGCTCTGGAAATCCTCCGCAACCTGGTAATCGGTGCGCCGGGCGTCTCCGCCGCGACGAAGCTCGCCGCCGTCGAAATTTTCCAGGACGAATGGACGCGCCCCTACTCGTCGCTGCCGAAGCTCCAGATCCTCGAAAGCGCCCTGCTCGCCGCCCGGCAGCCTGAGTTCGCCGCGCGGGGCGAAGCCCGTGCCCGGCTCTGCATGCGTATCGGCAGGCTGCACGCCAACCGATCCTGCCACGACCTCGCCTTCGCGGCCTACCGCGAAGCCGCTGCCGGGCTGGAGGATCCCGCGGCAAAGGCCGACGCGTACTTCGCAGCCGCCGCCTCCGCCCAGAAGTACCGCGACATCGAGGCCGCCGCCGCGTGCCTCGCCGAGGCCGGCACCATCCCCGACCTCCCCCACGCCACCCGGCAGCGGATCCTCCTGGCCCTCGCCCGCAACGCCAGCAGCCGCGTCCAGCACAGT
Organism: uncultured Lentisphaerales bacterium; assembly: GCA_964649455.1. Classification (GTDB taxonomy): domain Bacteria; phylum Verrucomicrobiota; class Kiritimatiellia; order RFP12; family JAAYLN01; genus JAAYLN01. The sequence goes on along the minus strand of CAZYRQ010000339.1, from coordinate 1,900 downwards.
TGGCAACCGCCGCGCGAGCAGGTCGAGTCGGCCCGCCGCTACGCCGACGAGGCACTGCAGCCCCGTTCCCCGCTCCTCGGCACTACCGAGGCGATCCTCACCCGCTTCGCCATCGCCCAGGCCCAGGCTGCCTCCGGCGACGCCGCCGGCGCCGCCACGTATGCCGCTGAGCTGATCGCGCGCAAGACCCCGCTCGACGGACGGACGACGGGCGACATCGCGGTCTTCATCGGCGACAATCTCAACATCGCCGGCGACTACAAGGGAGCCGTCAAGTACTATGAGATCGCCGCGCAAACCGGCTGTACCCTCGGGTTCAAGAACCTGCACAAGCGCATCGCCGTCTCCGCCCGCACCGGCCGCGACTACCTGCGCGCGATGCAGGGCTACAGCGAGGCCATCAAGTACTGCGACAAGATCGAGGGCAAGGACGAGATCGCCCACCTCACGCGGCTCGTCACCCAAATGAACAAGACCGTCCGGAAGTCCGCGTCCTCGGCCGACGCCACCACGATCTTCACCGACACGAGCGCGGATCTCAACGATCTGAACCTCGACGAATGAACCCACAGAACCCCGGCTTCCTCACGAGGGCCGATTATGGCTGGAATCTTCATCAATTCTGACGCGTGGAACTTCTGGGAGGCCGGACCGGAAACGATGACGGTCGAGGGCCTCCGGAAGGATGTCGACTTCTACACGGCGCGCGGCGGCGTGGAGGCGGTCTTCTACAACCTGAACTTCCAGAGGGCGCTCTTCGACAGCAAGGTCTTCACGCCGATCTGGAAGGACTGCACCGTCGATGCCGACGGCCATCTGCTTCTGCGCGGGAAGCCGACCGACGACAACTACCGGCGGCTGGTGCAGAATCCTCAAATACTCCTTGAGCACGTGCCCGATTTCATGCGGGTGCGCTACGAGGCCTGCCGCGAACGGGGCGTCGAAATGTGGCACAGCATGCGCATGAACGACGTCCACTACACCCCGATGCAGACCGAGCACCTGCCCCAGCACGGTGACCTCTGGGTACAACGCAAGGATCTGATCCGCGCCTGGTACCGCCACACCTGGCGCGGCGACTGGCATGACAACGCCTTCGACTACGCCCAGCCGGAAGCCTACGACTACCACCTGGCCCTGGCGCGCGAGTACCTGCTGGACTACGAATCGGACGGCCTGGAGCTCGACTGGCTGCGATCGATCCCCGTCTTCCGCCCCGGCCACGACGAACGCCACACCGCGATCCTCACGCGCTTCCTGCGCGACACACGCCGCCTCGCCGACGCGGCTGCGGCCAAGTGGGGGCACCGCATCCGCCTTGCCGTCCGCGTGCCCTACCTTTTCACGGAAGCCGTGGCCACGGGCATGGATGTCTGCGCCTGGGCGCGCGAGGGGCTCGTCGACGTCGTCATTCCCAGCCCCAACAACACGAGCAGCGAGAACGACATCCATCTCCACCTCTGGAAGCGGCTGCTGCCCGCCGGCACGATCCTGGCGCCCTGCATCGACTGCAGCATGGTCGCCGCACCCGGCGGCCCCCACCTGCACATGTCGACCGAGACCGACCACGGGTTCGCGGCCACCTACTACCACGGGGGCGCCGACACCGTCTACTTCTACAACCACTTCCCGCGCAACCGCTTCGAGGGCGTGCAGGATCTCTTCGGCTACGCCGGTGACCGGGCGGCGGTCGAGCGGCGCGCCCGCCGGCATGTCGTCACGCGCCACGACGATGTGGCGGAGGGCAGCTATTCCGGATCCCGCTTCCCGTGGATCATCTGGAAAGGCTGCTGCAACGGCTCGATCCGCGTCGACGCCGGCGGCGCCACGGCCGGACGGCGCGCGCGCGTCATCGTGGGCGCCCGCTCGCCCCTCGACGTCGACCTGCTGCTGAACACGG
>CAZYRQ010000338.1:0-2893 GCA_964649455.1 uncultured Lentisphaerales bacterium | reverse complement strand
GCGACCAGGCCGCCGCCTGGTTCCAGGCGCAGGGCATCCGCAAGGGCGACGCCGTGATGCTGATCCTCAAGCGCCGCGCGGCCTACTGGTTCGCCGTCGTCGGGCTCCACAAGATCGGCGCGGTCGCCATCCCGGCCACCAACATGCTGACCGCCAAGGATCTCGTCTACCGCATCCGGGCCGCCCAGGTGAAGCTGATCGTCTGCGTCGACGAGCCGGACATCCGCGCGGCCGTCGAGCAGGCCGCCGCGTCCACCGCCCTGCCCCTGCGCGCCCTCGCGGGCGCCGGCGGGCGCCCGGCGGCGGGCTGGCTCGACTTCGACACCGGCCTGGCGGCGGCCCCCGCCGCGTACGTCCGGCCCGCGGGTCCCGACCGCATCGATCCGGTGCGCGACACCATGCTGCTCTACTTCACCTCCGGCACCACCGGCATGCCGAAGATGGTGACGCACAACTACCTCTATCCGCTGGGCCACATCATGACGGCCTGCTTCTGGCAGCAGTGCCGCCCCGGCGGCCTCCACCTGACGCTGGCCGACACCGGCTGGGCCAAGGCCTCCTGGGGCAAGATCTACGGGCAGTGGATCGCCGGGTCCGCCGTCATGGTCTACGACATGGAGCGCTTCGTCGCCCGCCAGGTGCTCGAGGTCATCGTCCGCCACGGCGTGACCACCTTCTGCGCCCCGCCGACCATGTTCCGCTACTTCATCAAGGAGGATCTCGCGTCGATGGACTGGTCGCGGCTGAAGCACTGCACCGTCGCCGGCGAGCCGCTCAACCCCGAGGTCTACAACCAGTTCCTCGCCGCCACCGGGCTCAGGCTCCACGAGGGCTACGGGCAGACGGAACTGACCGTCGTGATGGGCACCTTCGCCTGGACGCCGCCACGGCCCGGCTCGATGGGCCGGCCGGCGCCGGGCTACGCCGTCGATCTGCTCAACCACGAGGGGCGCCCCTGCGAAGTCGGCGAGGAGGGCCAGATCGTCATCCGCACCGCGGAACGCCTGCCGCTCGGCATCTTCCAGGGCTATCATCAGGATCCCGGCCTGACGGACAAGGTCTGGCACGACGGCATCTACTACACCGGCGACGTCGCCTGGCGCGACGAGGCCGGCTACTACTGGTTCGTCGGGCGCGACGACGACGTGATCAAGAGTTCCGGCTACCGCATCGGCCCCTTCGAGGTCGAGAGCGCGCTGCAGGAGCACCCGGCCGTGCTGGAGTGCGCCGTCACCGGCGTGCCCGACCCCGAGCGCGGCACCGTCGTCAAGGCGACCATCGTGCTGGCCCGCGGCTACGAGCCCGGCGAGGCCCTCGTCAAGGAGCTCCAGAACCACGTCAAGCACATCACCGCGCCCTACAAGTACCCGCGCGTCATCGAGTTCGTCAAGGAACTCCCCAAGACGATCAGCGGCAAGATCCGCCGCGTCGAAATCCGCGAGGGCGACTGCGGCAAAACCTAACATGATTTGGGATGGAGGATCACCATGAAATTCGGCCCGCTATTTGGTCTTTCCACCACGCCCACGACTCCAGAAGAAACACTCGCCGATATCCGCCAGTATGAAGCCGAAGGGGCACACGGCATCTGCCTGCATATGTCGAAGTTGGCCCCGGAATACCGGGACGAAAAGATTCTTCGCAGGATTTTTTCTTCCGCCCACACGGTTGAAATCTACGCCAGTTGCTACCGCCAGGACGACAGCAAGCCACAGACGGACGAGGCCCGCGCCGATTTGCTGCGCATGATGGCACGCGCCGGCGCCAGCATTGTCGATGTCATGGGCGATATGTTCGACCCCACGCCCGGCGAACTCACCGAGAACAACGAAGCCATTGAGAAGCAGAAAGCGCTGATTGCCGAGCTCAAACGGATGGGTGCGACCGTGCTGATGTCCTCGCACGTCTTGGCACCGCGTACTGCGGAAGAAGCGTTCAAAATCGCCGCAGCCCAACGCGACCGCGGCGCCGACATCGCCAAAATCGTCTTAAAATGCGATACGGATGAAGAACTGGCCGAAAGCCGCCGGACCAACGAATTGCTGCGCACAAAACTTGGCATTCCGTTTGTTCACGTCTGCAGTGGCGAAAAGGGGAAAAGTGTCCAGCGCTATGAAACCTTGCTGACCGGCAGTTGCATGTCGTTCGTGAGACATGATGAATCCAGCCCCCAGCCCAGCGTCGCCCAGGCCCTCGCCTACCTGCGTGAACAGACACCGTGGGCGGCGGCCGCCGAGAACCGTGCCATCGGCGAATTCATTGGCCATTCCGTGATCGTTGTCGGGGCCGCCTCCGGCATGGGACTGCTGGCCTCCCAGCGCCTGGCTTCCCTGGGTGCGTCCGTGCTGATGGTGGATGTCAACCAGGATCCCCTTGAAGCGGCCTGCAAGGCAATCACCGGGGCCGGCGGCAAAGCCATCGCACTGGTGGCCAACGCGCGCCAATACGGAGATGCCCAAAAGGCCGCCCAAACCGCCGTGGAGAAATTCGGCCGCATCGACTTCCTGCTGTTTTTCGCTGGCGGTTACGAACCCCGCTGCTGCAATTCCCACGTGAAATTCTACGAACAGCCCATCGAAGTGCTGGATTGGGGTCTGGAAGTCAACTTGCGCGGCCCCGTCTATTTTGCGCGCGCCTGCATGCCCACCATGATTAGGCAAAAGCGTGGCGTCATTGTCTGCATGGGATCCGTGTCCGGTGTCGAAGCCGACGCGAACGGCGCAATGTACAGCGTCAGCAAGAGTGGCTTGTCCCAGTTTACCAAATGTCTGGCACTGGCTGGCGCACCTGACAACGTCCGCGCCGTTTGTGTGGCTCCCGGCCCGGTAATGACGCGTCCCGGCATGGCCAATATGCACACACCGTTGAACCGCGCCGCCGAACCCATTGAGGT
>CAZYRQ010000337.1:0-2911 GCA_964649455.1 uncultured Lentisphaerales bacterium | reverse complement strand
CCGATCCCGTAGAGCGTCAGGTCGGGATCGATGATGAAGTCCATGTTGAGCGGGGAGGCGAAGCGAGCCGCAAAGCCCCCCGTGGCAATCAGCCGCGGCCGGCCGCCAACCAGCAGCGGTAGCAGCCGCGTCACCGTCTCGCGTAGTGTACCACAAAAGGCCGCCTCGATGCCAAACCGCATGGCATCGCCGGTGTTCCTGGGCAGGCGCGGCGCCGGCCGCAACCACCATTTCAGCTCGGGCAGCAGCGCCGTGTAGTCGTACAGCGCGCGTGCCATGATGTCGGGGCCCGGCCCGATGACCCCCGTGAAGAAACGCCGGTCCGACGAGATCAGGTCGTACGTCACCGCCGTGCCGATGTCGACAACCAGCGCCGGCGCACCGTAGCGTGCGAGGGCCCCCGCGATGTCGGCCAGGCGGTCGGCGCCGGTTGTCTCGGGATGCGCGTAGTCGAGCGTCATTGGCAGGCGGATCGCGTGCGTCAGCCGCAGGGTGTCGAGGCCCGTCTCGCGCCGGACAAGGCGCGTCCAGGCGGCATCGACGGCCGGCACGACGGAGGCCAGCATGGCGCCTTCGAAGGCCCGTCGGCCCGCCGTGGCGCGGCGCACGGCGGCCGCGCAGCGGGCCGGATCGGCCCGGATCCCGCCGGCGATCGCGGTCGCGCGCGTGACGCGGCCGCCGGCGTAGCAGGCGACCGTCGTCGAGCTGTTGCCCACGTCGATGACAAGCACGGCCATCGGTCACGCTCCGGGTTGGACGACCGACCATTCCAGCGAGAGGTCGATGGCTGGCGCCGAATGCGTCAGGCAGCCGAGCGACAGGGCGTCGACACCCGTCGCCGCGACATCGCGCGCCCGGTCGAGGGTGATGCCGCCCGAGGCCTCGGTGAGCGAGATGCCCTTCGCCAGCCGGACGCAGTCCGCCATCATCCCGCACGGCATGTTGTCGAGCAGCACCCACTCCGGCCGGGCGCGCAGCGCGCTCTGGAGTTCCCCGATCGTCTCGACCTCGACCTCGACCGCCAGATCCGGAAAGCGCGCGCGGGCGGCCTGCACGGCGAGGTCGAGCCGATCCGGATCGTTGCCGGCCCAGAGGCGGCGGTGGTTGTCCTTCACCAGGATGCGGTCGTAGAGCGCGAAGCGGTGGTTGACGCCCCCGCCGCAGCGGACGCTGTACTTCTCGAAGACGCGCAGACCGGGTGTGGTCTTACGCGTGTCGAGCACCTGCGTGCCGTACGCCTGGACAGCCTCGACGAACCGGCGCGTGAGCGTGGCGATCCCGCACATGCGCTGCATGAAGTTCAGCGCGGTGCGCTCGCCGGTCAGGATGGCGGCGGCGGGACCGCGGAAGCGCAGGATCGCCCCGCCGGCCGGCACGTCGCCGCCATCCGGCACGAGGGTCTCGCAGACGACCGTTGGATCGACCCGGCGCAGCACCGCCGCGGCCACGCCGCCGCCCGCCACGCGGCACGCCTGGCGCGCGAGGATCTCGCCGGTCGCCTGGATGCCGGGATCCACCAGCGCCAGGGTGGTGGCGTCGCCGGGGCCGACATCCTCCTCGATGGCCCGGGCAATCGCCTCGTGTACGCGCGGATCGGCAAGCAGATCGGGCAGCATCAGCAGGTTCTCCAGTGGCTGGCCATCTCGACGCAGCCGTCGAACACCAGCGGGTTCTCCACCTCGATGGACAGGGCGTGGTCGACGCGGTGGTAGTGCGTCAGGTGGTCGGGCGAATGCACCGCGAAGGAGACCAGGTAGTGGCCGGCGGCCAGCCCCAGACGCGGCAGTTCGACCTCGATGCACCCCTGCCCCGCGATGTCCGGCACAACAAAACCGGCCAGCTGCGTGTTGCTGCCGTGTACCACGCGTCCCTGGCGGTCGGCGAGGGCGAAGCCGAAGACCGGCGCGGGAACCGGGCGGGAGGCGTCGTAGTGCAGTTGCAGGCGCAGTCCCTCGTCGGCCCGGACTCGCGAGGTCGGCGTGCCGTCGAGGCGCAGTAGATCCGCCCGGACGATCCGTACCTCGCCGCTGCCCCATTCGCGCCGCGGCGGGGCTTCGGGCATCTGCGCCAGATCCCGGCGCTGGTAGGAGGCGACCATCTCGTCGGGCGTGCCCATCCCCTTGACCTCCCCATGGTCGAGCAGCAGGATGCGGTCCGAGACCGAGCGGATCGTGTGCATATCGTGCGAGATGATCAGCAGGGTCTTGCCCGCCGTGCGGAAGGCGCGCATCTTGTCGAGGCACTTGCGCTGGAAGGCGGCGTCGCCGACCGCCAGCACCTCGTCGACCAGCAGGATGTCGGGATCGACCTCGACGGCCACGGCGAAGCCGAGGCGCACGTACATGCCCGACGAGTAGTGCTTGACCGGCTGCTCCATGAAGGCGCCGATATCCGCGAAGGCCGCCACGGCCTCGAACCGCTCGGCCATGCGGCGCCGCGGGATGCCCATGATCGCGCCGTAGAGAAAGACGTTCTCGCGGCCTGTCAGGTCGGGGTGGAACCCCGCGCCGAGCTCCAGCAGCGAGGCGACCGAGCCGCGCGTGCGCACGGTGCCGCGACTGGGGCGCAGGGTGCCGGCCACGATGCCGAGCAGCGTGCTCTTGCCGGCGCCGTTGGCGCCGATGATGCCCAGCGTCTCGCCGCGGTTCACGGTAAAGGAGACCTGCCGCAGCGCGTGGAAGGGTGGCGCGCGGCGTCCGGGACGCAGAGCGTCCAGTACGGTCGACTTCAGGGTGCGCCCGGGACCATGGAGCCGGAAGGTCTTGTCGACGCCCTCGACGGCGATCACCGGTGCGCCGTCCGTTTCAGCATGGGGAACGCCGCCGTTCACAGCACGTCTCCGAAACGCCCCTCGGACGACTGGAAGAGCGCCAGTCCCGCCGCCAGCAGGCCGACGGCCACCGCCGCCGAA
>CAZYRQ010000336.1:0-2919 GCA_964649455.1 uncultured Lentisphaerales bacterium | reverse complement strand
CCGCCCGGCAGGGAGCGGCGCGCGCCGCCAGTGCGGAGGAAGCGGAGGACGGCGAACGCCTCTTCGGGGAGGGCATCTGGGCGCCGGGCGGGCTGCTCCAGCAGGCCCTGCGGCAGGCCGGCACCGACGCGCCGCGCTCGGACACGGCGCGCCCCGCGACATCCGACGGATCGCTCGCCTGGCTCGCGGCCGACGAGCGCGCCGCCCTGCGCGATCCCGATGCCGCCATCTGCTGCCTCTACGGCGCGCTGCTGGCACCGGAGGGCACGCCGCTGCACGCGCGCCAGGCCGCCTCGGTCGCGGCGGCGCATGCGCCCCGGGGCAACGACTTCGTCCAGGCCGCCACCGGCTGGCAGCAGCGGCACCGCGCCTGGAAGCCGCGCCAGCGCCGCATGGTCTGCGAGCTGGCTTCCGAACGGCTGCGCCACCTGCCGGAAGAATTGCGGGAGCAAATCGTCGGCCAGATCACGACGCTGAGCCGCCTGGACGGGCATGTCGACGACTTCGAGTTCGCGCTGGGCTATCTCATCCGGCGGCGCCTGCGCCCCGAGCCGGCGGCGGCGCGCCTGGCGCCCCTGCCCCCCGCCGCCCTGGCCAACGAGGTCTCGCTGATTCTCTCGGCGCTGGCCCATGCCGGACAGCCGGATCCGCAGGCCGCCGCCTTCGCCTGGGCGGCGGGTGTGGACGGACTTGCCGATGCCACGACCGGCGCGACACTCTTCCCCGGACTCGCCCTCGTCAGCCGCAGCCTCGACGACCTGCCGGCCCTGGAGACCGCTCTCGAACGGCTCATCCGGCTGACGCCGATCTGCAAGCGCGAGCTGCTGAACGCCTGCCTGCGTATCATCCGCCACGACCGCGTGGTCACCGACGCCGAGGAAAACACGATCGCGGCCATCGCCGACGCCATCCATGCCTACGGATGGGATCTGACCGCCTAGGAGTTTGCCATGCCGCGAAAAAAACGACCATCGTCCCCCACCCTCGCCACACTTGTCGCCGCGCTCGACGCCGAGATGCAGGCGGAGCGCTTCCAGGACGGCTCGAACAACGGACTGCAGGTCGCCTGCAGCGACAAACCGATCCGCAAGGTCTGCTGCGGGGTCGACGCCTCGCTCGCCTGCTTCGAGGCCGCCGCCGCGCAGGGCGCCGACCTGGTGATCTGCCACCACGGCATCAGCTGGGGCAGCTCGCTCCGGCGGATCACCGGCCTCAACTACCGCCACCTCGCCTTCCTGATGCGCCACGACCTGGCGCTCTGGGCGTGCCACCTGCCGCTGGACGCCCACCCGGTGCTCGGCAACAACGCCGGCCTGGCGCGGGTGCTGGGACTGCGGCGCTGCCGGCCCTTCGGCCTCTACCACGGCACCCCGATCGGCGTCGCCGGCACCCTGGCGCGCCCGCTCGCGCGCGACGCCTTCGAGCGCCGTCTGGCCGCGGTGGTCAGTCCGCGGGTGAACGCGTTGCGCTTCGGCAAACCGAACATTCGGACCGTGGGGATCATATCCGGCGGCGCTTCGGCGGAGGTGGAGCAGGCGGCCGGGGCCGGGCTCGACGCCTACGTCTCCGGCGAGGCCACGCTGCAGGGCTACAACCTCGCCGAGCAGCACACGATCAACGCCTTCTTCTGCGGCCACTACGCGACCGAGCGCTTCGGCGTCCAGGCCGTGGGCCGCTGGATCGAGACGCGCTTCGGGATTCCCGCCGCCTTCATCGACCTGCAACTGACGTATTGAACGCAAAATGAACACCCACACCGACACCCGTCCCGACTGGGACACCTACTTCATGGAGATCGCGAAGGTGGTCGCCCTGCGCGCCAACTGCACGCGCCGCAAGGTGGCGGCCGTCGTGGTCTCCGACCACCGGATCATCTGCACGGGCTACAACGGCACCCCGCGCGGCGTGCGCAACTGCTGCGACGGCGGCTGCGCGCGCTGCGCCAGCGAGGCGCCGTCGGGCGCCGGTCTCGCGGAGTGCGTCTGCTCGCACGCCGAGGAGAACGCCATCACGCAGGCGGCCTACCACGGCATCCGGCTGAAGGGATCCATGATCTACGTCACGATCAGCCCCTGCCTCACCTGCGCCAAGATGATCATCAACGCCGGCATCGTCGAGGTGGTCTACGGCGGCGACTACGTCTTCACGGAGCAGACGCGCGCCCTGCTCTCCGAAGCCGGCGTCAAGTGCCGCCGCTACCATCCGGACGCGCTGGTTACGCGTAAGAACTGACGCGCGGGGCCTTCGTCATCGGTCAAAAGCCGACGGCGTCGGAAACGCGGAATTCTCCCGACAAGACGGGTTTCCCGAATTTGTCGTCGTAGCCGACCTTCATCCAGCGGGACGTGCCGTCACGGTAGACGATCAGCACTCGTCCGTAGGTCTGGTGCCTGGCCAGCACTTTCGAGGCCTCGTCCTCGCGCTGGAAATTCAGTTTCGGGTCGGCCAGCAAAACATTGTCTTCTGTCTTGCGGCCGTCGACGCCGATGACGAAATCGGGGAAGAACCCGCGGCCGTCGGGCATTAGTACGTTGACAGACCAGGGTTTGTGAGGCTCGTTGCGGTGCCACCATTTGACGATGCCGGTGGCGTCGCGGTCAAGCAGGTCGGCAAAAAACCGCTCCCAGTTGTTCAATCCTTGCGGGATGATGCCGTAGACGTTGCGCGCGGAGGCGGGCAAAGGGGCGTCCGCGGCGATCTCGGCGGGAAGATCCTCCGTTTCACGAATCTCCGCCGCGCACGCGAGCGCGGCTTTCTGAGCCTCGTGGAGCAGATCGGGGTTGGTGGCAAGGATCACATCGAGGAAGGCGGCGGCTTTCCCGGGATCGTCCGCGCCGTCCATGGCCTCTTCGCGCATGACCATTTGCATCTTGTGCAGCAGGGCCCTGCGCAGCTCGCGGCAGTCGAAAACCTTGCTGC
>CAZYRQ010000335.1:0-2927 GCA_964649455.1 uncultured Lentisphaerales bacterium | reverse complement strand
TGCAGGATGTCCGGGATGCCGACATTCTGCTGGTCAACTACAACAAGCCCTCCATTGGCACCTCGATGGAGGTTTTCTACGCGGCGCACGACCTGGGCAAGTTCATTGTGGCCTTCTCGCCGTTCTCGTTCCAGGAGTGCTCGCCATGGATGGTGCGCTACTGCACCAAGATCCTGCCTTCGCTGGAAAGCGCGGTGACCTACCTGCGCGAGCACTTCGTGCGGCGGGATGTGAGGTGAGAACAGAACAGGGGATGGAGAAGCTACGGATTGCGCGGAGTGCGCGGTTGGATGTGATGGAGAAGTTACGGATTGCGCGAATGGCGTGGATGAATGGGGATGAGAGAAGCTACGGATTGCGCGGAATGCGCTGACGAATGAATACAACAGGCGGAACGGTGTGAACCGTTCCGCCTGTTTTTTTGTGCCCAGAAGTGGGCCGCTCAGTCATCGCCGCGCTTGCCGAGCGTCTTGTTGGCCATGAAGAGGGCACCCTTCGATCCGGCGCTCATCTCGAGCATCCAGATGATGTCCTGGGCATTGCCCTCCTCCTCGATCTGCTCGTTGATGAACCAGACGAGCATGTTCTGCGTGGCATAGTCCTTCTCGGCGATGGCCAGCGTGTTCAGGTCGTTGATCCAGGCCGTGACCTTCTTCTCGTGTTCCAGCGTGTCCTTGAACATATCGAGCAGGTCCTTCCATGCGGTCTTCGGCGCCTCGATGGCGGCGAGTTCAACCTTGGCACCCTGCTCGCGCAAGTACTTGGCGAACTTCAGCGCGTGCTCCTGCTCCTCTTTGAACTGGATGTCGAGCCACTTGGCCGCGCCCTTGAAGCCCTTGTCCATGGCGTCGTTCGCCATCGCCAGGTACAGGAAGGCGGCATAGAACTCACGGTTGATCTGGGTGTTGATTGCCTTAGCCATCTTCTTGCTGATCATGGGGTCATCCTCTCACGTTCCACCTGCCCGCGGCGCGTCACTCGGCGCACATACTGCAAGTGTTGAAACAATAGCACGTCCACCGGACTCTGTCATGGGAAAAGTGTCTGTCATGGGTAATCATGGGTAATCGGTTGGCCACAAGGGGGGTCGCGTGAACAACGCATGATGGGCGGGCGAAACGCGGGATCGTCCTCGTCCGCGAAAGCGTGAACGCAGAGGAGAACCGCTAATTAAAGAATAGACGTGAATGAAGGTAGGGCGACGGCGTCCGCGCCTAGCCGCAAGTGTGGGGGTGTGATCGCTGCATGCGGCTAGGCGTGATCCTGCTTCGCCAAGGCTACGCAGGACAAGCGCCGTCGCCCCTTAGGGAGTCCGTGACCTCGATAAAGCGGTCGACTTCGGTCGGCGTGTTGTAGTGCAGGGCCGAGAAGCGCACGAGCGAGTCGACGCCGAGCGCGTGCAGCACGTGCCGCGAATAGGCATCGCTCAAGCGATAATGTACCACGACCCCGGCCTCGCGGTAGCGCCGCACCGCTTCCGGTGCCGCCAACCCCTCGATGTTGAACGCCAGGACACAGTCATGGTCGGCCGCCTGGGGGGCATAGCCGTGCAGCACCACGTGCGGCATCGCCAGCAAACCGCGCCGGTTGCCGCCCCCCAGGAGCGCGCGCCGCAGCAGCGCCTGCTCGTGTTGCACGGCCAGGTTCATGGCCGCCACGATCCGCACTCGTCGGTCGGCGCTGTCCGTGGCGTGCTGGCCGAGCCAGTCGAGATAATCGACGACGGCGCTCCAGCCCGCGTAGGCCGCAGGCTCCTGGGTGCCAAGATCCCAGTAATCGAGCGGCTTGCCCAGCAGGCGGTCATGGGGCAAGGCCGCGACGCGGTCGGAAATCCACCCGAAGCCTATGCCCACCTTGCCAAGAATCTTGTAGGGCGCGAAGCAGTAGGCGTCGCACCCCAGCGCCTCGACATCGACCAGCGCGTGAGGCGCGTGCTGTGTGCCGTCGATCACCACGTATAGCTTGGGATTGATCCGCCGCGCCTCGCGGATGATGCGGGCGGCGTCCAGCACGGTGCCCGTGATGTTCGAGGCATGGATGAAGGCCAGCAGGCAGGTGTCGGCATCAATCTCCCGCAGGATCGCCTCCGGGTCGACGCCGCCGGTGACCGGGTTCAGGTCGGCCACGCGCCAGGCCTTGTGGCACGACTCGGCATAGAGCTGGGTTGAGTCGAAGATCGCCGGATGCTCCAGGCCGGTGGTCACAATGTTCGAGCCCGGCACGTGCTCGGCGATCGCCCGGATCACTCGGAAGATGACCTGCGAGGTCGTCTGGGCCGCGACCACCTGGCCGGAGCGGGCGCCGCAGAAGCGCCGCGCATCGTCGCGGCCGCGCCGGATCACCTCCGACACATGCGCCGATGCGGCAGTCTCCCGTCCCTCGTTGTCCGGGATGGCCGACTCCCGCGATGCCGCCTCGCAGACGGATCTCAGGCGCAGCGAGCCGCCCGCATTCTCTAGAAAGATGCGGGGGCCCATAAAGGGATCGTGATCGACATACATCAAGCGGGCGCGGATCTCCTCCAGCAGTTGCGGACTGAGCAGGCAGCCGTCGGTTGGTTCCGGTATCTTCGGCAAATCCATACATGTTCCTTCACAAGATCCTTCAACCGGAAGCCGTCCGGGATCTTCAGTCCCAGAAAACCGGCGCGTCGTATCGCCGGATGAGCGGATCGGGCGTGACCAGTGCGAGCCGATGGGTCAGCGTCTGGCAGAGCAGCAGACGGTCGAACGGGTCGCGGTGCAGCGCGGGCAGCGACTCCAGCCTGAGGATCGACTGTGTCGTCAGCGGCAAAAACCTGAAGCCATGCTGGCGACCCCATTTCAGAATCAGCCGTGAGGCAGGTTCCGGCAGGGGAAGTTTGCCCAGTTGGTGTTTGATCACGATTTCCAGCAGACTGACATCGCTGAAAAAGATCTCGTGTCCAG
>CAZYRQ010000334.1:0-2929 GCA_964649455.1 uncultured Lentisphaerales bacterium | reverse complement strand
TTCGCGCTCCCCTGCCACTCTTCATCTCGAAGAATGGGGTGATTTGGAACCGCTGACAGGCACGGGGAAACAGGGAAACAGGGGGAACAGGGGAAACAGGCGCTGTCTCATAGAACTCGCGCGATTGGTGCTGACGCATCGGTCTGATGCGAGACTGTTGAACCAAGGACGCGTTCAACTTGATGAAACGACATTAGGCCTGACCGGCTATCTTCGCTCTAAATTCGGCTTCGGTGAGCACCGGAATGCCCAGCGAACCGGCCCGGGTAATCTTGGCAGCGCCGGGTGACTCGCCGGCCAGCACGAAACTCGTTACCTTCGAGACGCTCTCCGCCACCCTTCCGCCCGCCTGGCGCACGAGGGCGGCCATCTCGTCGCGAGGTTGGCTCAGCGTGCCGGTGATGACCACGGTCAGTCCCGACAGGGGGCCGCCGGTCGTCGCGGGTTTCGGCGCTCCGACTGGATTGATGCCCAGCTCCTGCAGCCGCGCCGCCGTGCGCTGTCCCCACGCCGAGGATGAATAATCCAGCAGCGCGCGCGTCGGCTCGACCTTGATCTCGCAGAGGTACTTCGCGGGCCGCGCCGACTGGCGGTCGATCCGCCGCGCCTGGCCCTGCGCAACCAGGCTCTCGCCGATATGCTCGATCTCGTCGCAAACAGTCTCGAAAGCCGCCCCCGTGTCGCCGGCGTCCGCGTTCTCCCGGCGATAACGCGCCCGCGGGTTCAGCGCGGCCGCCTGCTCCGTCAGATCCGCGAGCCGGACGATGGACTTCAGAATCGGCGAGTCGAGCAGCGCGCGGAAATCGGCGTGCGCGGCGGCGACCTGCGCGGCGACCGTCTCGCCGACGCCGGGAATGCCGAGCGCCACGAGCCACCGCGCGAGCGGCAGGCCGCGCGCCGCCTGCAGCGCCTTGACGATCTTCTCCGCCTGCTTGCCGCCCAGCAGCCGCCGTTCCTCTCCCTCGCCCAGGTTGAGCTGCGCCAGATCGAAGACGCTCCAGTCGTAGAGGTCGAGCGGATCCCGGAGCCGTCCCGTGGCCACCAGCGCCTCGGCCACCTTGCCGCCGAGCCCCTCGATCTCCAGCGCGCCGCGCGCGGCGAAATACTCCAGCCGCGCCACCAGCCGCGCCGGGCAGGCCGGGTTCTGGCAACGGTGCGCCACCTCGCCCGCAGCACGCGCCACGGGCTCGCCGCAGGCGGGACACGCCAACGGCATCGTGAAGACCTGCTCGCGGCCGGTGCGCTTATCCGTGATCGCGGACTCGATTGCCGGAATGACGTCCCCGGCCTTGATGATCCAGACCGCATCCCCGATGCGCAGATCCTTGCGGGCGATCTCGTCGGCATTGTGCAGCGTGGCGCGGGAGATGACCGAACCGGCCAGTGGCACCGGTCCCAGCTCCGCGACCGGCGTCAGCACACCGCTGCGCCCGACCTGCACCGTGATGGCGCGGATCACGGTCTCGGCGCGCTCGGGCTCGAACTTGAAGGCGCGCGCAAAGCGCGGGCTCTTGGCCGTGGCGCCCAGCGGCGCGTACCAGCGCCGCTCGTTGACCTTCAGCACCGCGCCGTCCATCTCGAAGGGAAAGTCGTGGCGCAGCCGCTCCAGCTCGTCCAAGGCGGCCATGACCGCCGCCATGTCGCAACAGGGCCAGGCACGCGGGGTCACCGGCAATCCCCAGCGGCGGAACTGCTCCGTCATCTCAAGGTGGGTCTCGAAGGCAATGCCCTCCAGCGCGCCCGTGCCGTAGAGGATCGCCTGAAGCGGACGCCGCGCCACCTCGCGCGGGTCGAGTAGCTTCAGCGAGCCGGCCGCCGCGTTGCGCGGGTTGGCGAAGGGTGGCTGGCCCTCGGCCTCCTGGCGGCGCGTCAGCGCAGCGAAGGCCGCCTTGGGCATGTAGACCTCGCCGCGCGCCTCGACCACGGCGGCCTCGGTGTCGATGAGCAGGGGAATGGCGCGGATCGTACGGACGTTGGCGGTGATGTCGTCGCCGGTCTCGCCGTCGCCGCGCGTCGCGGCGCGGACGAGCCGGCCGCGCTCGTAGCGCAGGCTCAGGGCGACGCCGTCCACCTTCGGCTCGACGACATAGGTGCAGACGATGTCGGGAATCTGGCGCCGCAGGAACTGCTCGAAGTCGGCCAGTTCGGCGCGCGTGTGGACCTTGTCGAGGCTCATCATCGGCGGATCATGCCGCACGGCCGCGAAGCCCGTCAGCGGCGCCCCGCCGACCCGCCGCGTCGGGGAGTCGTCGCGCGCGAGCTCGGGATGGTCGCGCTCGATCGCCTCCAGCTCGCGGTACAGGGCGTCATAGTCGGCATCGCCGATCTCGGGGCGCGCCTCGACGAAGTAGAGCCGGTCGTGGCGCGCGATCTCCTGCCGCAGGAAGGCGGCGCGGCGCGCGGGGTCGGCGGCGTCGAACAGCTCGCCGAAGGCGCCGGACGCGGTGCCGTCGTCCGGGCGGTCGTGACGGGATGTGTGCATGAGCGGCAAGAGGCTACTTCACCGGCAGCGTGGGGGCGAGCTTCTCCAGATCGGTCCAGAGCGTGCCTTCGCCGGCATGCAGGATGCGGATGCCGACAGACGGGTTGAGCTTGTCGACAAATGTCAGGTCGGCCAACGTGGCCGGATCCTTGAAGACGGCACCGCGCAGCTTCTCGCCGGCCGCCCGCTCGTTGTCCACCCGGAAGGCGGCCTGCACCTCGGCCTCGCCCTTGACCTGGATGATGGCGGCCTGGATGGTGGAGCGTTCGAGGTTGATCGTCGCGACCTCGAGGGCGGCTCCGGCACGGATGCCCGCCACCTGGTTCTTCGTCTCGGCGGCGATCGTGGCGACCAGCTTGGCCGACTCCTGCTCGACCTGCTTCTTCAACTGCTCGACCATCGCGGTCTCGGTGTTGAGCTCGGCCTGCCGGCGCGCGGTGTTCTGCC
>CAZYRQ010000333.1:0-2931 GCA_964649455.1 uncultured Lentisphaerales bacterium | reverse complement strand
AGCGCGGCCGCGTCGATGTTGACGACCTCCATGCCGAACTGCGCGGCAATCAGGTGGAGCACATCCTCCTCGGCGACCTGGCCGGCACGGATCAGGTGGTCGACGACCGTCTCGCCGTCCTTGAGCGACATGACCACGGCATCGACCTGCTCCGCCGTGATCAGGCCCTGCTCCTGCATCAGTTGCAGGACATAGTCATCGTTTGACGTCACGCGTTCACTCCACTGGAAATCGTCCGCCGATCAGGAACCGCCTCCATGGGTCAGGCGCCGGATCCAGCCAACTGCCGCGCCACTTCCTGGCCCGCCAGCCGGGGATCCGCCTTGCCGCGGCTCCGTTTCATCACCTGGCCGACGAGGAAGCCGGCCGCGGCCTGTTTGCCGGCCCGGAAATCCGCCACCGGCCCCGGATTGGCCTCCAGGGTCTGCCGAACCCAGTCGGCAATCGCCGCGCGGTCGCCGACCTGCGCCAGCCCGCGAGCCGCGATGCGCTCGGCCGCGCCGCCGCCCTGCTCGAAGATCTCGGCCAGCAGCGCCTTGGCCGTCGGCTGGTTGACCGTGCCGTTGCCGACCAGCGTGATGATCTCGGCCAGCGCCGCCGCCGTAAGAGCGCACGTGTCCAGCGTCCGGCCGCCCTCGGCCAGCAGGCGCAGCACCTCGGTCATGATCCAGTTCGAGGCGGCCTTGCCGTTGCCGCAGCCGCGCGCGACAGCCTCGAAAAAGTCGGCGACCGGCCGCTCGGCGGCCAGCACGCCGGCATCGTACTCGGGAATGCCGTACTCGGCCATCATGCGCTGGCGACGCGCGGCCGGCCGCTCGGGCAACGCCGCGCGCCAGGCCTCGATCTGCTCCGCGGCCAGCACGACCGGCAGCAGATCCGGATCGGGGAAGTAGCGGTAGTCGTGGGCATCCTCCTTGCTGCGCATCGGCTCCGTCACACCGGCGTCCGAATCCCAGCGGCGCGTCTGCTGGCTGATCCGCCCGCCGCCGTCGAGCACCGCGGCCTGCCTCCCGATCTCGTATTCCAGCGCGGCCTGCACGCCCTTGAAGGTGTTGAGGTTCTTGATCTCGATCTTGGTGCCGAGCCGCTTCTGGCCCGCCGGCCGCAGGCTGATGTTCGCATCGCAGCGCATGTTGCCCAGCTCGAGGTTGCACTCGCCCACGTCCGCGTAGACGAGAAGTTGACGCAGGGCCTGCAGGAAGGCGAGCGCCTCGGCGGGCGTGGTGAGCTCGGGCTCGGTGACCAGTTCCATCAGCGGCACGCCGCAGCGGTTGAAGTCGACGCCGCTGAAATTCGCGTGGTGGATGCTCTTGGCCACGTCCTCCTCGAGATGGATGCGCGTGATGCCGATCCGCCGCGTCCGCCCGCCCTCGGTCACGTCGAGATGGCCACCGAGGCAGATCGGAAAGGGGTACTGGGTGATCTGGTAGTTCTTGGAGACGTCGGGATAGAAGTAGCTCTTGCGGTCGAACTTGCTGACGCGGGCGATCTCGCAGTCGAGCAGCATGCCGGCCATGGCGCCCAGGCGCACGGCCTCGCGGTTGAGGGCCGGCAGCGTGCCGGGATAGCCGAGGCAGACCGGGCAGATCTGCGTGTTGGGCTCGGCGCCGGCCTGCGTGCCGCAGCCGCAGAACATCTTCGAGCGCGTCTTGAGCTGGACATGGACCTCGAGTCCGATGGTGACCTCGTAGTTCACGGGCGGTCCTCCGCGCGCCGGCCGGCCGCCTCGCAGGCGGCCGCGATGCGCAACACCCGTCCCTCCGCGAACGCGGGCCCCAGCACCTGGAGCCCGACGGGCAGGCCCGCGGCGGTGGCGCCGGCCGGCACGGAGACCGCGCAGACCCCCGCCAGACTGGCCGGCACGGTGTAGATGTCGCCCAGATAGAGCGCCAGCGGATCGTCGCGCCCCGTGCCGCACGGAAAGGCCGGCTGCGGCGCGACCGGCGCCAGCAGCGCGTCGCAGGTCTGGAAGACCTCCTCGAAGTCGCGGCGGATGAGCGTGCGCGCCTTGAGGCCGCGCAGGTAGTAGGCGTCGTAGTAGCCGCTGCTCAAGACATAGGTGCCCAGCAGGATGCGGCGCTTGACCTCGCTGCCCAGCAGGCGGGCCCGCGTGCGGCAGTAGAGATCCCGCGTCGTCGCGACACCCTCAGCCCGGCGCCCGTAGCGGATGCCGTCGTAGCGCGCCAGGTTGGCGGAGACCTCCGCGGTCATGACGATGTAGTAGGTGGCGACCGCGTAGGCCGTGTGGGGCAGGCTGACCTCGACGACCTCGGCGCCCATCGCCCGGCAGCGCTCGGCGGCCTCGCGGACGCGCGCGGCCACCTCGGGATGCATCCCCTCGACAAAGTACTCGCGCGGCAGACCGAGCCGCAGGCCGCGGACGCCGCCTTCGCAGGCGGCCACGTAGTCGGGAACCGGCTGATCCAGGCAGGTCGCGTCGCGCGGATCCGCGCCCGCCATGATGCCGAGCAGCAGCGCGGCATCGCGCACGTCGCGCGTCATCGGCCCGATCTGGTCGAGCGACGAGGCGCAGGCCACCGCGCCGTACCGCGAGAGGCGGCCGTAGGAGGGCTTGAACCCCACGCAGCCGCAGAAGGCGGCGGGCTGGCGGATCGAGCCGCCCGTGTCCGAGCCCAGCGCGCCGAGCGCCAACTCCCCCGCCACGGCGGCGGCCGAACCGCCGCTCGAACCACCGGGCACGTATCCCGGCCTGGCGGGGTTGAACGCGGGGCCGTGGGCGGAGCTCTCCGTCGTGGAGCCCAGGGCGAACTCGTCCATGTTGGTGCGTCCGACGAAAAGCGCGCCGGCGGCGCGCAGACGGCCGATGACCGTGGCGTCGAAGGGCGCCCGGTAGCCGTCGAGGATCCGGGAGGCGCAGCCGCAGGGCTGTCCCGCCACGCTGATGTTGTCCTTGATGGCCAGCGGCACGCC
>CAZYRQ010000332.1:0-2963 GCA_964649455.1 uncultured Lentisphaerales bacterium | reverse complement strand
TCCGCGACCGTGCAGTTCTCGGCGAGGCCGCTGCCCGACACCCGGAGACCGGCCTCGTCCCGGGCGCGGTTCCCGGCGATCAGGCAGTTCCGCAGCGTGCCGCCCGACACCTGCACCGCTCCACTGTGCGAAACGTCCAGCTTGCCGTTGTCCAGGAACTGGCAATGCGTCGCGAGGCCGCTCCCGCCGAGCAACATCGCGTTGCGGTAGTAACTGGCGCTGTAGGTGTGCGTCGTGACATTGTCGCGCACCAGGCAGTTCGTCATGATTCCGCCGGTCACCTCGCAGACCGTGTGAAACATATTGTTGTTGGCGAGCAGGCAGGAACGGATCACCCCGCCAGACAAACCGAGGGCGGTGGCGCCATACGAATCACTGGAATTGTTGGTCACCGCGCAGTGGGTCATCAGTCCGCCCAGCACGTAGACGATCTCGCCGCCGCGTCCGGAGAAACCGCCGCGCACCGTCACGTTCGAGACCATGCCGTTGTAAAGCATGATGCTGCACCCGCGCGGGGAGTCGGTGTGTGACGTGCCATACCCCCGGTAGAGGGTCAGGTTCCGCACCAGCGCCTCCGGGTGGTTGCAGGTCAACAGGACGGGCAGCGACATGTTTCCGGTGGAACCGCCCGCGTCGAGGATCGTCTCGCCGGAACCCTCGCCCTGCAGGGTGATCGGTTCATCGATTTGGATTCCCTGGGCCGCGTAGATCCCGTTGCTGATCGTCACGATCCGGGGTTCCTGATAGCCCGGCGTCCGCGCAAGATCGACGGCATCCATGGCGCTGCGCGCCGCCGTTCCCCAGGAGAGGTACGGCGCTTGATCGGAACCGTAAGGAGAAACATAGATTTCCAGCGGAAAGAGCTTGACCAGGTTCTCGCGCACACGGATCGCGATCTCCGTGCCGGCCGCCGCCCGCAGGCCGACATGATGGAAACCGGGGCCGAAGTCATGGACGATTATGGCGCCGGTGGCGTCGTCGTACTCCCCATCGCCGTCGAGATCCCAGGCGAAGGTGGCCGCCGCCGCGTTCGTGCCTCCCGCGGCGGCACCCAGTGTGACCGTCAGCTCCTCGCCAAAGCCGCGATCCCGGTCGGCCGTGAAATCGCACGTCAGCCCCCTCTCGTCCAGGGGCCGGGACTCAAATGCACCCCGGTCGGCCGCGTGCCCCACCACCCGCGGCCCGCCGGCGAGATCAACGGCTCCCGCCATCCACGGAAGATCGAACCCGCTGTCGCGGCAGACCGAGGCGACGGAGGGCGTGAAGTTCCCGACCCCCGCCTCCTCGAATCCCGGATCCCCGGCGACGTTGCCCTCCCCGTCCAGCAGTACGTCGGCGCAGCTGTAGATGATCGTGCCAACCGTCCGCTGGACCTCGAAACCGCTGGTCCTGGCGTTGCCGGAAAAGATCGAGTTGATCACGAGGCCCGGCGAGGAAAGATTCAGCCCGGCCCCCTTGCCGTGGCTGACCGGGGAGATGGTGTTGTCCGCAACGGTGCAGTTCTCGACGACACCGCCCGACACCCGGAGCCCGGCCTCGTTCAGTGCGCGGTTCCCGGTGACCAGACAATTGCGGAGCGTGCCGCCCGACACGCGCACCATGCCACCGTCGGTTGACGCCAGTGTGCCGTTGTCCTCGATCCGGCCATCCACTACGAGACCGCTGCCGCCAAGGGTCACGGCCTGGCTTCCGGTATTAGCGTAAATGAGGTTGTTGGTGAAGACCCCGCCGCTCACGTCGGCGACGGAAAGCGACACGCTGTTGGTGGCCAGCAGGCAGGATCGCACCTCGCCGCCATACTGGCAGACAGCTGAGACGCCCGACGACGAGTCGCAAGTGTTGTTGACCACACGGCTGTGGCTCAGACAGCCGCCCAGCACGGAGACGATATCGCCGTTGCGACCGCCAGTGCTGTTGCGCACCGTCACGTTCGAGACCATGCCGTTGTAGAGCATGAGCGCGCAGCCCCGGGGGCTGCCGGTCCACAAAGTCATGTACCCCCGGTAGAGGGTCAGGTTCCGCACCAGCGCCTCCGGGTGATTGCAGGTGAGGAGGACAAGCTTCGATCCGCTGGAGCCGCCGGCATCGAGAATCGTCTCGCCGGGACCGACGCCTTCGAGGGTCAGGGGACGGTCGAGCGCCAGTCCACTGACGCTGTAGGTTCCGTTCGAGATCAACACGCGCGAGTAGTCGGGCGCCTGGGCCAGGGCAGTGCTGACCGTCCGCCAGGCGGTCGCCCAGGAGAGGCCGTCGCCCGTGGTGTCGCTGCCCTCCGTCGTCACATGGCAGTCGATGCCGAACCGCGCGGTGGCCGACCGCGGCTCGCCGCCGGGAAGCGCCAGCGTGGCGGCAAACCGGCTGTCCGCGGGCACGTCGCCGCTCCAGCAGGCGAAGCGGTAGCCCGCATCGGGCGTCGCCGTCGCGACGAGTTCGTCGCCCCCGTCCACCCAGCCGCCGTAGGAACTGACCGAGCCATGGTCGCCGTTGGTCACGCTGAGCAGCGCGCGCCGCTGCCAGTTCCAGACGAGCCGGGCCGATCCCGCGTGGGTGTAGGCGAGCGACGCGGCCGTCCCCGACGCGGCCAGATGGTTCCCGTTGGTATAGAGCGCGTAGCCGGCACACTGCGCGAGCAGTCCGCTCGACACATTGACCCAGTCCGCCGGGGCCGTGCAGGCGAAGCTGTCGTCGGCCGCCAGGCCGTTGGTGCAGCCATAGGGCGGGGCGACAATTCCGTAGCGCGCCGGCGATCCCTCGATGAACAACAGGTCGTCACGCTCCGCCTGGTAGAGTTCCATCTCCGTCAGGCCCGTGTAGGTCGCATCGCCATTGTTGGCGGAGATCGTCAGGCGGTAGTGGGTGTAGGGCACGACGTTCCAGACCGGATAGAGCCGCCCCTCGCTGCTGCTCCAGGCGGTCTGGTTGGTCTGCGTATCGAGCGTGACCCAGTCGACACCGTTGAAGGA
>CAZYRQ010000331.1:0-2985 GCA_964649455.1 uncultured Lentisphaerales bacterium | reverse complement strand
GGCACGTGACCCGCGGAGCAGGCTCCGCTATAGAAAGCGCGCGGAGCCGCGCGCACTCAAAAATCGGTCGCTTCCCCTCTCCCTCTTCGTGTCCTTCGTGGTGATGCGTTCAGCGTTCAGCGTTCAGCGTTAAGCGTTCCCTCTCCCGCCTCCCGCACTCCCGCACTCCCGCACTCTCGCACTTCTCATCCTCGCCTTCATCCTCGCCTGGTTCCTTTCGATTCTGCCCTTCTTCGTCAGCGGGCAGTACCGGCAGCCGATCCTGCCGCTGCTGGCGCTGCTGGGTGCGCCGTTTGTCGATCGGTTGCTGCAGGCCGCGCGTCGCTGGCATCATCCGGACCCAGGACGCCGGACCCAGGATCCAGGTCCCACTTGGGAATTGAGCGTTCAGCGTTGAGCGTTCTTTCCCTCGATCCTACTCGAACGCCCGGCTCACGCCTTTGGCGGAGCCGACGAAGCGCAGGGCGCTGCCGCGGCTGTCGGTCGGGACGGGCACGTCGCGGACGCGTGACCAGTCGATGCGCCGCACGGCCGGATGGGGCGAGTAGGCGCGGGGACTGCGGGACAGCAGCGCCCAGACGCAGGCCGCCTGCAGACGCCGCGGATCCTCCGGCGTGTAGAATCCCTGCACATCCAGTCCGAAAGCGGCCGCGAGGCCTTTGCAGAGGGGCAGGAAATTCATATGCCAGTTCGTGATGTTCATGGCGATCACGCCATCGGGCTCGAGGCGATCCAGATAGAGTTGGAAGGCTTCGCGCGTGACCAGGTGCAGGGGGGGCGAATCGCCGGAGAAGGCGTCGAGAAAGAGCACATCGAATGCCGGCTCTCCGGCGGCCCGTTCGGCCTCGAGCAGCTTGCGTCCGTCGCCGAGCTTGAGCGTCAGGTCGGCGGGGGTGTCGGCGAGATAGGTGAACCAGGCCGGGTTGGTGGCGACGTTCAGCACGGGGCGGCTGATCTCGTAGCAGACGCAGGCGTCGCCGGTCCGCGCGTAGGCCACAAGGGTGCCGATTCCGAGGCCGACGATCCCGATGCGGACCGGCTCGATGGCGAGGCGTTTGGGATGGTTGTCGATCGCCAGCGCGGCTCCGCTGTGGGGCCCGAAATAGCTCAGGGGACGGCTTTGCCAGCCCGGCTTCAGGTACTGCTGGCCGTGGTTGACGGAGCCATGGGCCAGCTGGCGCATGGGAAAGCGCTGGCCGTCCTGCGTGGCCACGTGGCTCTCCAACACGGCGACCGCGCCATAGAAATCGCGGTCCTGCCAGCGGGTGCCCGTTGACGGCACGAAACCCTTCCAGAGGCTCAGGCTGATTCCGACGAGCGCCAGCAGTTGCAGGTAGGAGAGATTCAGCGGCAGGGTTTCATGCGCTTTCACACAGTGCGGTGCTGTTTTTGACAGGCTTGCATGATTTTCAGGATTTGTCGATCTTTCCTGCAAGGACAAGCATGCGGCGCCAGGTGAATGGGCGGTGGGTGAATCACCAAGGTCGGCGGGCTGCGCGTGGCGCGGGTTGCGGCGGGCGAAGACAAGCGCCGCCAGCGCCAGCAGGGTCAGCGGAAACTCCCAGACGGCCTTGAAGCAGACCGGCGCCAGCAGACTGGTGAGCGCGCCGCCCAGCGCGCCGCCGGCCGCCAGCATGAAATAGAAGCGCGGCAGGCCGCGGGCGGGTGGACGCGAGGCATAGAGCGTGCCGTGCAGCCAGGTGCCCGCGACGAACATCAGCGCCAGCCCGTAGGCGATGACGGCGAGTCCCAGCCGGAAGTCCGCATGTTTGGCAAAAGCCAGCGGCGACAGGGTCAGCAAAACCAGCACGCCGTGGCGCCAGACCGGGAGGCTGTCTTCGGTCCGGTCGCTGAAGCCGACGACGTAGCTCAGCAGGAAGGCACCCAGGATCAGCGCCCAGATCAGCGGCAGGGCGATGATCTGCTGCGTGACCTGCGTCGTGATCGCGACGAGCAGCGCGCTGCTCAGGCAGGGAAGCCAGAAGTGGAGGCGTGAGTGGTGGGTGGTGCGTGGTGAGTGGCCCGGGAGAACGTTTAACGCTGAACGCTGAACGCTGAACGCTGAAGGGGGGGATTCACCACGAAGAGCACGAAGGGCACGAAGAGGGAGAAGAACGCTTAACGCTGAAGTAGGTTCCCGCTCCACTTGAGCGTTAAACGTTGAGCGATCAGCGTTGAGCGTTCCGCATTGAGCGTTGAGCGTTGTGTCGGGAGCCGTTTTCCTTTTCCGCGCGGCGACCGCGGCCACGGCCAGCACATAGACCGCCATCGACGCCGCCCAGGCGATGCGCTGGGCCTGCACGGCGGCGAAGGGTTCGAGAATCAGCGGATAGAGCAACAGGCCCAGGCAGGATCCGACGTTGGAAAGGGCGTAGAGGCGGTAGACGCGCCGGTCGCGGTCGTCCTGCGCCAGCCAATTTTGCAGCAGCGTGCTGCCGGCGGCGATGGCCACAAAGGGCGCGCCGGCCAGGCGCAGGACATCGCGCAAAACCAGCGGCGCCACGGCAGCGCCGGGCGAGGCGCCGAGCGGCGCCACGCCGCGCCAGGCCCAGACCGCCGCGGCGGCCAGCACCAGGAGATGGAGGATCCGCTGGAGGCGGGCCGACAGGCGCGAGACCAGGTAGGCGTAGCCGTAGCCGGCCAGCAGCAGCGCCTGGAAGGCGGCGAGGCAGACGGCCCAGACCGACGCCGAACCGCCATACTCGGGGAGCAGCAGGCGGCCGATCATCGGCTGCAGCCAGAAGGTCAGCGTCGATCCCAGCAAAAGGGCGGCGGCGGCGGGAAGGAGAGCCAGCATGCGGGCAAGGATAGCAGAAAAGGGGCCCAACGCTCAACGCTCAAGGGGGGATTCACCACCATTCACCACGAAGCGCACGAAGGACACGAAGGGGAGGGGGAGAGGAACGCTCAACGCTGAACGTTTAACGCTTAACGTTAAGCGTTCTCCTCGAGGACGAAGCTTATTTCCGCCGCGGGCGGATGGGC
>CAZYRQ010000330.1:0-2985 GCA_964649455.1 uncultured Lentisphaerales bacterium | reverse complement strand
GCGAGATGCTCCAGGACGATGCGGTCATCACGAAGATCCGCAAGAACCTCGTCGGACGCATCCTGTCAGAACTCGAAGCGCTCAAGCGCGACGACCTGCCAGCCTACACGGCTTTCTTCCGCGGCTTCGGGCGCGTGCTCAAGGAGGGCCTGCATTTCGACCACGAGCACGGCGACAAGCTCAAGGAGCTGCTGCTCTTCGCCTCGGAACGCACGGCGGACGGCGGCCTGATCTCCCTGCGCCAGTACCGCGACGCGATGCCGGCCGCGCAACAGGAGATCTACTACCTGACGGCTGAGACGCTCGCCAACGCCCGCCGCAACCCGCATATCGAGGCCTTCCGCAAGCGGGAGATCGACGTGCTCTTCTTCGCCGACCCGATTGACGAGTGGATTCTGGAGGCGCTGGAGGAGTACGACGGCTGCAAGCTGCGCGCGATCAACCGCGGCGAGATCGAGCTGGGCTCGGACGAGGAGAAGTCCAAGACCAAGGAGAAGCTGAAGGATGACGAGCAGCAGTTCCGGCCCCTGCTCGACTTCATCCGCGCCCGGCTGACGGACGAGGTCAAGGAGGTGCGCCTCAGCAGCCGCCTCACCGATTCCGCCTGCTGCCTGGTGGCCGACGAGGCCGCGATGAACCCGTCGATGCGCCGCATGATGCAGGCGATGGGCCAGGAGGTGCCGAAGACGCTGCGCGTACTCGAGCTCAATCCGGCGCACCCGCTCCTGAAACGCCTGATGGAACGGCTCGGGACGGAGCGCGACAGCGAGGCCTTCGCTGCCCAGGCCGGGCTGCTCTACGATTTGGCCCTGGTGGCCGAGGGCTCACAGCCCCGCGACCCGCAGGCCTTCACGCAGGCGCTGGCCAGCCGGCTGGCGCAATAGCCGCAGAGTGCCATGCGCTTCCCGCCGCATCGCCTCCTTCCGCCGGCCCTGCTGCTCGGCGCGCTGCTGACGGCCGGCGCGGCGCCGAAGCCGGTGCTCTTCGTCACCATCCCGCCGCAGCGCTGGCTGCTGCGGTCGCTCGCCGGCGAGGCGGTAGAGGTGGAGCTGCTGGTGGCGCCGGGACAGAATCCGCACACCTTCGAACCTGCGGGACGCCAGCTGGCGCGCCTGGCCCGCGCCCAGGGGTGGCTGACGATCGGGTTGCCCTTCGAGCGCACGCTGCTGGCGAAGGCGCGCGCCTCGCGCCCTGGTCTGGCAGAGTATCCGATCCACGCCGGGGT
This sequence comes from uncultured Lentisphaerales bacterium, assembly GCA_964649455.1. Taxonomy (GTDB): domain Bacteria; phylum Verrucomicrobiota; class Kiritimatiellia; order RFP12; family JAAYLN01; genus JAAYLN01. The sequence continues at coordinate 1,760 of CAZYRQ010000330.1, read as the reverse complement.
GCCGCGCCTCGGCACCCCGCCCCATGGCCATGAGCACACCGAGCACACCGACGCCCACACGTCGGCAGCGGACGATCCCTGCTGCGCGCCCGAGGGCGCCGATCCGCACATCTGGCTCGCGCCGCGCCCCATGGCGCAACTGGCGACCAACACCTGCCGTGCGCTGCAGCAGATCCTGCCGGACGCACGGGAACGGCTGGACGCCGCCCTCGCAGAACTGACGGTCTCGCTGGCGCGGCTGGAGCGTGAACTGGCCGACACGCTGGCGCCTGCGGCCGGCCGAAGCTTCTGGGTCTACCATCCGTCGTGGGCCTACTTCGCAGAGGCGTTCGATCTGCGCCAGCAGGCCGTCGAGCAGGAGGGCCGCGAACCCTCGGGACGGCAGTTGGCCCAACTTATCGAGTCGGCCCGCGCCGCCCGCGCGCGGGTGCTCTTTGCCGATCCACAGTTCAATCCCGGCCCGATCCGCACGCTGGCGCGCCAGCTTGGCGCGCGCGTCGTCACGCTCGACCCGCTGGCCGAAGCGTGGCCGGAGAACCTGCGCCATGTGGCCACTTCTATCCGGAACGCGCTCCAGGAGACCTCTGATGAGCGATGATCTCGGAGCCTTCCGCGCCACACGCGCCTTCGTCTGCGACATCGTCGCAGGGACGGTACATGGCGGTGCATCCCTGCGTGCGGCTACGCGGAACGCCGTCGTGCTACCTTCCGTAGAGCCTGCTCCGCAGGCATAGATGCGATAGGCGTGGGTGATGGTACAGACGAGCCTGACGGTTCATTCGCGTGCATTCGCGGCTCTCCCCATCACAGGATGAGTTCGCAGCTCTCGCGTGTCTCCAGATCCTTGAGCTGCGCCCGGCCGGCGGACACATCGTCGGGGCCGATGAGGATTGCGTGGCTGCAGGCGCCGCCCCCGGCGCGCGCGAAGAAGGTCTTGGGCTTCTGCGGAGCCAGCGCCAGGTTGACCGGCCGCCCCTCGCTCCGCAGGCGCGCGGCCAGGGCCACGGCCGCGTCGCGCTGTTCGGCGAACATGTAGCCGACGGCGATGCCCTCGCGCGGCTGGCCCGCTTCTTCGCCGAGCAACTCCTTGAGCACCTCGACAACCACCACATCCCCGAAGCCGAGTCCCACCGCCGGCGTCGGCGCGCCGCCCATGGTGGTCAGCAGGTTGTCGTAGCGCCCGCCGCCGAAGATGGCGCGGAACTGGCGCCGGGTGTCGAAGGCCTCGAAGACGATGTCGGTGTAGTAGGCCAGCCCCCGGATCACCGCGATGTCGAAGCAGAGCCGATCGGCGATCCCGTAGCGCGCCGCCAGCGCAAAGAGCTCGCGCAGGCGCGCCACGGCCGGCGAGTCCGGGCCGGCCAGGGCGGCCGCCTGGTCGAGGCTCTCCACGGCCATCAGCTCGAACGCGCGCGTCACCACCTCCGGCGGCAGCCCCTCGGCCGTCAGCAGGCCGGCGATCTCTTCGTCGGGCAGCTTGCCACGCTTGTCCAGGGCCAGGAAGACGGCGGCATGATGCCGTGCCTCGATGCCCAGCTTCAGCAGCAGCTCGCCAAGCAGGGCGCGGTTGTTGACGTGGATGCGGTAGGCCTCGTCGGGCATGCCCATCAGCCGCAGCGCCTGCGCGGCGGCGGCCAGCACCTCAACCTCGGCCGCGACCCCCGCTTCGCCGACGATGTCGAGGTTCCACTGGTAGTGCTCGCGCTTGCGGCCGCGCGTCATGCGCTCGTAGCGGAAGCACTGCGCGATCGCCGACCACT
>CAZYRQ010000329.1:0-2986 GCA_964649455.1 uncultured Lentisphaerales bacterium | reverse complement strand
CCAAGACGGGCTTGCCGCTGAAATGGCCGCCAGCGACTACTACTTGCAGTACCTCCTCTACACGGTGGCGACCGACGGCTTTCTCCGCCAGTCGTTGGTCGGCTACGACTACGAGCGGCATTTCGGCGGAGTCTTCTACCTGTTTCTGAGAGGCCTCGACGGCAAGCACCCGGGACGCGGCATCTTCCACGACCGGCCGTCCGCCGCGTGTGTGCAGGCCCTGGCGAACGAACTGATGTAGGAGGTTAGAGCGTGATCACCGATACCTATAGGCTGCCAGACGAGTTCAGCGGGCTGCGCGACACCGGGATCCTCCGCGATCTGGACACGTACCTTGTCGAGGCTGTGGCGCGGACCCACGGCGTGCCGAAGAAGGCCGGGCCGGAAGGTGCGCTGCTCCTCGCGCTGGCCAGCCACGCCCTCGACAAGGGCCATGTCGGCCTCAGTTTGAACAAGGACGACATCTTCGGCGAGATCGCCGCGGACGAGGAGCGGGCGGATCATGGCCTGCCGGATGCGTGCGTCCGGTGGCTCGACAAGGCCTTGCGTCCCGGCGTATTCCCCGGCATGTGGTCGCCCGTTGTCGGAACACCGGCGGAAAACAAGCCGTTCGTGCTGGACGGCCATCGGCTCTACGTCCGCCGGATGTACGACTACGAACGCAGCGTGGCGGCAAAGCTTCTGGCCCTGGCACGCGGCACAGGTGACGAAGCGCACAGCATGGACAACGCGATCAGCGAGCTCCTCCAGGACGCCGATCAGCGGCAGGCGGCGACGATGGCCCTTTCGCGCCGCCTGACCATCATCACCGGCGGGCCGGGAACCGGCAAGACCTACACGGTCGCCCGCATCCTCGCGCTCCTGTCGCTGGCGGCCGATGCGTCAAGCACACGCTTGCGCGTGCGGCTGGCGGCCCCGACCGGCAAAGCGGCCGCCCGCATGGGCGAAAGCATCCGCCAGGCGCAAAACGAGATCGGCGACAAGTTCCGTCAGAACGTGACCGTGGAGCCCGCGTGTACGCTGGAGCGCCTGCTCGGTTTTCGCAGCGACTCCCCTTATTTCCGGCATGACGCAAACAACCCGCTCGACGCTGACGTCGTCATCGTGGATGAGGCGAGCATGATCGACATCGCCAAGATGTCGAAGCTTTTGGACGCGCTCGGCCCCGCCGCCCGCCTGGTTCTGCTGGGCGACATGCACCAGCTCGCCTCAGTGCAGCCCGGCAGTGTGCTGGCCGAGCTGTGCGAATCGAAGGGCCTTGTGGAGTGCGTGGCGCGGCTGACCACCAGCCGCCGCTTCCCGCCGGAGAGCCCGGTCGGCCGTCTCAGCAAGGCGGTCAACGAGGCGCAGGACGCGCGTGCGGCAGAGGCCGCCTGGGAGACTCTGCAACGGGCCGAACACACGGGGAGAGCCGAAACCCCGTCTACGCGCGTGCAGACATTCGAGGTGCCAGCGGAACTTGCCACGCGCCGGGGTGTGGTGAACACGGCCTTCGCGCGCAGCATGCTCTCCGGCTATCGCGGATTCCTGTCGGTTCAGAACCCGGCGGAGGTCTTCCAAGCCCTCGGCGAGTTCCGCGTTCTCTGCGCCTTGCGGCGGGGTCCGTTTGGAGCCATGCGCGTCAATGCGCTGATTGAAGAGATCCTTTCGCTCCAGAAACTTGGCCCCGACGAGACGCTGAAGGAGCTTCATCCAAGCCGGCCGCTCAAACGCACCGGCGCGTTCTACGACCACCGCGTCATCATGATCACCCGTAACGACTATGCGACCGGGCTGTTCAACGGCGACGTGGGCGTTGTGCTGCCGGACTCCGAGCGCGGGGGCGAACTCGCCGTCTTCTTTCCGAACGACGCCTCCGCAGCCGATTCCGGAGCACCAAAGTTCCGGAAAGTGCCATGCCGGCTGCTTCCGGACCACGAAACCGCCTTTGCCATGTCCATCCACAAGTCGCAGGGATCGGAGTTCAATCGCATCCTCGTGCTCGTACCCGACGCGGACTGCCCGATCTTGACCAAGGAACTGATCTACACGGCGATCACCCGTACGCAGATGGGGGTCGAGCTATGGTGCGGGCGCGATGCCTTCGTGCGCGCCGCCTGCCGCCGGGTACGCCGCTTCACTGGATTGAAGGCCCGCATCGACCAAATGGCCCCTCGGTGAGGGATCGATGACGGATGTGCCGGACGCCTGGTTTGACCAGGCCGCCGGGGTGATCATCGTGCGAAAGCAGCAGCCATAATCAGGTGGAAGTCACTCAATGACCAAGGGATCGAGTCCACAAAAGTTCTGCGCGGGCCAGCGGATACGCATGCGGGATGCGGAGTGGTTCGTCTGCGAAGCGAAAACGGCGGCGGACGGCGGCTGGGTGCTCTTTGTGCGCGGCCTGACCGCCCCCGTCAGCGCCAAGAAGGCCGCCTTCTGGACATCGCCGAAAAACGCGATTCCATCGCGGTTCTGCTTCCGGAAAACGTGGACCTCCGGCCCGACCGCTCAGCGCGCGCGCGTGACACGCGCCTCAAGATCGAGGCGATGCTGCGCAACCGTCCGGTCGTCGGCGAGCCCGTCGCGGTCGGCCACCGCGCCGCCATGGATCTCCTCCCGTTCCAACTCGTTCCCGCCCAGACCGTGCTCCGGGGCGACCGCGACACGCAGGCCACCCGCAAGCGGGCCGAGACGGTGCTGCGGACCAACGGCTTCCAGGCCTACGCGGCGGCGCGCTACCGGCAGCAGAAGGCCGGCGCCGACATCTTCCCCTATTGGAAGTATGTGACGATGGACGATGGCCGCGTGCGCGACCGCCACGCGGAGCTCGACGGCGTGATCCTCCCGGCGGACGATCCGTTCTGGAAGGATCACTATCCACCGTGGGACTTCAACTGCCGCTGCATCGTGATCGAGATGGACGAGGAGACGGCGCGGGAGGAGGCGGCGGCCGGCGAGGGCTCGATGTGGGACCAGGGCATGCGCGACAAGTGGGCCGCCGACC
>CAZYRQ010000328.1:0-2998 GCA_964649455.1 uncultured Lentisphaerales bacterium | reverse complement strand
GTCGGGGCGGTCGTCGACGGATGTCCGGCGGGGCTGCCGCTGTCCGTGGCCGACATCCAACGCCAGCTCGACCGCCGTCGGCCCGGGCAGAGCCGCCTGACGACGGCGCGCCAGGAGGCGGACCGCGTCGCTCTGCTCGCCGGCGTGGAGAGCGGCCTGACCCTCGGCTCGCCGATCGCGTTGTCGGTCGCCAATACCGACACGCAGCCGGGAGACTATGCGGCGCTGGCCGCTGCGCCGCGCCCCTCGCAAGCCGATTACGCGCTGCGCATGAAGTACGGCCACCAGGCGGCGAGCGGCGGGGGGCGCGCCAGCGCCCGCGAGACGGTCGGGCGCGTGGCGGCCGGCGCCATCGCCGAGCAACTGCTGGCCCGGATCGGCGTCGAGATCGTCGCCTATGTCCAGGCCGTCGGCCCCGTCGAGGGACCGGAGGCGGATCCCCTGGCGCTGACGCGCGAGGCGGTGGATCGCGCCGCAGTTCGCTGTCCCGACCCTGGCGCGGCGGCGCGCATGGAGGCCGAGGTGCTGGCCGCCCGCGCGGCGGCCGATTCCGTGGGCGGCGTCGTGGCCTGTGTCTGCCGCGGCGTGCCGGCCGGCTGGGGCGAGCCGGTCTTCGACAAGCTGCACGCGCTTCTGGCCCATGCCATGCTCTCGATTCCCGCCGTCAAGGGGTTCGAGGTCGGCTCGGGGTTTGCCGGCGCCCGTCTGCGCGGTTCGGTGCACAACGACGCCTTCTGCCGGCGGCCCGATGGGCGGCTGGGCACGGTGACAAACCGCAGCGGGGGCATCCAGGGAGGCGTCTCTAACGGCGAGCCGATCCTCTTCCGCGTGGCGTTCAAACCGACCCCGACGATCGGCACGGCGCAGGAGACTGTCGACTACGCGGGCGAGCCCATCCGGCTGGAGGCCAAGGGGCGCCACGATCCCTGCGTGCTGCCGCGCGCGGTGCCGGTCGTCGAAGCGATGGCGGCCCTGGTGCTGGCCGACGCCGCGCTGGCCCAGCGGGCGATCGCGGACTTCTGACTGCTGTTTCGACAGGATTACAGGATTTGCATGATGTGCGGCAACACCAGAGTTCAGGGTTCGTCGGCCAGCGACGCCTGCGCGAGCGCGCGGAACTCCGCCAGGGGCGGCAGCCGGGCCGGCGCGCCCTGCAGTCCCAGCGCGAAGCCCGCGAGGCGCTGACAGGCCGGCTCGATGTCGGCGGGGGATCTGAGCGATGCATAGCACTCCGAGAAGAGTCCGTGCGTCTCGGCATCGCAGGCCACCCAGAAGTCGAACCGCGCCTGTGCCTCTTGCGGAATGGGATAGCAGGCATTGAGCACGCGCCAGAGACGGTAGCACACCTCGTCTGTGAGGCTCCAGACGCCCTGCTTGTGCCGGGCGGCCGCGTTTAGCCGCTGGGCCTCGTTCCGTTGGCGCCGCCGGAGTTCCTGCGCTTGCTCCTGCCGCAGGAACGCCTCGGTCGCCTGGTTTTTCCGTGTCTCGCGGGCGTCGAAGAAACGGTAACCGGCATAGATCACGGCCACGAGCGTCGCCAGCATGCCGGCGGCCGCCACAATCTGTCCCGCCAGCATCCAGCGCCGGCGACGGCGGACGAGCTGCCCGCGATCTTCACCGAAGGCGTCGACCTCGGCCAGGCTTGAGAGATTTTCGGATGCCGCCGTCGTGGCCGGGCGTGCGCCGCCTGTGGCCGCGGGGCGCCCCTTGACGGCCAGCGGAGCGCGCACGCGAGGCACGGTCATGACATGGGTGCAGGCGGGACATGCCACATCCTGGCCGACGAGGCTCTCGTCAACCGCGAGCGGTTTTTTGCAGACCGTGCAGGGAAAGGTGATGTCGGCCATGGGCATGCTCCTCGCTACTGGCGCCGGCCGGTGCCCTTGCAGTCGGGACACGCGTCGCGCTCGATCGCGTACTTCGAATCCCGGGGCGGTAATCCCGGCTTCTCGATCCGCAGATCGGGCGGTTTGGATGCGCCTCGCGGGCCGGCGGTGACCGGGGAGGGACGGATTTCGAAATAGATGGTGCCGGTGCCGTTGCAGCGACGGCACTTGTTCTGCTCGAACCGGCGCCGCTCCTCGGCGGCCTGCCGCGCCGCGGCCCTGGCCTTCTCCAGACGATGCTCGCGGGCGGCCTCGACCGACATCCACTCGCCGTCCTCCTGGACGAATCCCTGCACCCGCATGCGCGCGGCTTCCTGTTCCGCGAGCCGCTTTTCGGCCGCCTTGGCGTCCAGCCACTGCCCCTCGACCTTGACCTTGCCGGCGGCCTTCATGGCATCCTCCTCGACCGCCCGCTTCTCAAGGCCGGCGAGCGCCGCCGCCACCTCGCGTGTGTTGCGGTAGCGGGCATGACCGGCCTTGGCCGCCTCGATGCGCTCGATCCCGGCGCGAGCCTCCGCGTTCGTCACGGCTTCGGCCACCACCTGCGCCAAATGGCGCGTGTCGGCGCCCGCCGCAAAGGCCGCATCGAAGTCCGGCGTGGCCAACAGCACTTCGTAGGCCTGGTCGCCGAGGCGCAACGCCGCATGGTTGGTGACGAAAAAGGGGCCCCAGTTGCGGTTGTCCCCCGTCGCGCGGAACGTGGCCGACGCCCCGCGGGGGGCGACCGTGAAGGCGCCGCCGAGAATGACGCTGTCCTGGGCCAGGGGATAGGGACCATGCCCCTGGCCAGCCGCGTCGATCAGCACGAACGATCCGGCCCGCGAAGCGGCGCACAGCACCTGGAGAAGGAGCACGGCCCCGGCAATCAGGTGCCGTTTCCTCCGTTCCGCGTGCAGAATCTGCCTACGGTCTGTAGTCATGCCGCCAGTTTACACGTTTCACGGCGAAATTCAACCAGCGGCATTTGGATCTCGCTAGCCGGTGAGCGCTAGCCGGATCTCGCTAGCCCGTGTAGGCGCGGTCGGCGAGGCACACGTCGCCCGCCGTGAGCCCGGCGCAGAGCGTCTGCGCCTGGGTGGAGTCGTGGTGGCCCGCGTCCTCCACGACGGCGA
>CAZYRQ010000327.1:0-3001 GCA_964649455.1 uncultured Lentisphaerales bacterium | reverse complement strand
GAGATAGCGCAGCGAGAAATCCTGGGCCATGCGGACGATCGTGTCGTAGACGGCCACATCGCCGTGCGGATGGTACTTGCCGATGACGTCGCCGACCACGCGGGCCGACTTCTTGTGGGGCTTGTTGTGGGTGTTGCCCAGCTCCTGCATGGCGAAGAGCACGCGGCGGTGGACCGGTTTGAGCCCGTCGCGCGCGTCCGGCAGGGCGCGCCCGATGATCACGCTCATCGAGTAGTCGATGTAGGACGTGGTCATCTCGTCCTCGATATTGATGCGGGAGACGCCGGCGGGCATCACGGTCGCGGGTACCGCCGCCGTCTCGGCATCGGCTGCGGTCGGGGGCGTCTCGGAACGGGGTTCATCGGACATTTATGAAAACCTCTGTCAGGGTGAAGAAACAATCATTATTATACCCCAACGGCCCGCCAATGCCAGCAGATACCGGGGCAGCAGATACCGCAGATACCGGGGCTTGAACTGCCTGGGGGAGAAGCGGTAGGCTATTTGAACATGAAGACCAATCCTTTCCGCGCCTTGCGCCCCGCCCCCGAAGTGGCCGCCCGCCTGGCCGCCGTGCCGTACGATGTTGTCGACACCGCCGAGGCGCGCGCCCTCGCCGCAGGCAATCCCGACAGTTTCCTGCACGTGTCGCGTCCGGAGATCGACCTGCCGGACGGCACCGACCCCCACGCCGACGCTGTCTACGCGCAGGGCGCCGCCGCACTGCGCGCGCTCATCGCGCGCGGCAGCCTGATCCGCGAGGCCGCCCCGCGCTACTATGTCTACCGGCAAACCATGGGCGCGCACAGCCAGACCGGGGTGGTCGCCTGCTGCCACATCGACGACTATGCGGCCGACATCATCCGCAAGCACGAGAAGACCCGCCAGGACAAGGAGGACGACCGCACGCGGCACGCGCTCACGCTCAAGGCCAACTCCGGCCCCGTCTTCCTCACCTACCGCGACACGCCCGTGTTGAACGCCCTCATGGACGGCGTGACGGCTACGGCGCCGCTCTACGATTTCACGGCGTCTGACAGCGTCCGCCACACCGTCTGGCGCGTCGCGGGCGACCCCGGGCCGTGGCGCACGGCTTTCGACGCGGTGCCGCTGGCCTACGTCGCCGACGGCCATCACCGCGCCAAGGCGGCCTTCCGCGCCGGCGCCGAACGCCGTGCCGCCAATCCCCGCCATACGGGTCAGGAGGAGTACAACTGGTTCCTGGCCGTGCTCTTCCCCCAGTCCCACCTGCGCATCCTGCCGTACAACCGCTGTGTCGCCGACCTCAACGGCCTGACGCCCGAAGCCTTCCTGAAGCGGGTCAGCGAGGTGTTCGACGTGACGCCGACCACCGCGCCGGCACCGGACGCGCCCCGCCAGACCCACATGTATCTGGCCGGCCGCTGGTACCGGCTCGCGTGGGCGCCCTTCGACGCCGATCCTGTCGCCGTTCTCGATGTCAGCGTCCTGCAGGACCGTCTGCTGCAGCCGATCCTCGGCATCGACGACCCGCGCACCAGCACCCGCATCTCCTTTGTCGGCGGCATCCGCGGCACCGGCGAGCTCGTGCGCCGGGTCGACAGCGGGCGCGAGGCCGTGGCCTTCTCGATGTACCCGTGCACCGTGCAGCAGATGATGGACATCGCGGACGCCGGCCAGATCATGCCGCCCAAGAGCACCTGGTTCGAGCCGAAACTGCGCTCGGGACTCCTCGTGCACGAGCTGGGCTGAACCATGCCGGGGCGGCCTCCACCCGCGGTTCCCCCGCTGCCCGGCTACCGCTGGCGCACGGCGGACGAGCCGGACGCCGGCGCCCGCTTGCTGGCCGCCGCCCTGGATCTGCCGGTGCCGCTCGCCGCGCTGCTGGCCGCCCGCGGACATGGCATGGCTGCCGAGGCCGCCGCCTTTCTCGACCCGTTGGGCCAGAAGCTGGCCGATCCGCTCGCCGTTGTTCCGCTGCGCGAGGCGGCGGATCGTGTGCAGGAGACGATCACCGCCGGGGGCGAGATGGTCGTCTTCGGCGATTTCGACGTCGATGGTGTGGTGGCCACGGCCATGCTGACCGACCTGATCCGCCACATCGGCGGCCGCGTGCGCCACTTTCTGCCCGACCGGCACACGGAGGGCTACGGACTCACCCCGGCCGCGCTCGACCGCTGCCTCGCCAGCGGCACGCCCGCGCTCTTCATCACCGTGGACTGCGGCATGGGGGCGACCGAACTGCTCGCGGGCCTGCAGGCGCGCGGCATCCGGCTGCTGGTGACCGACCATCACACGCTGGCCGGCCGCTTCCCCGACGACTGCCTGGTCGTCAATCCGCACCAGGAGGCGATGCCGCCCACGATGCGGCACCTCTGCGGCGCGGGGGTCGCCTTCCAGCTCGCCTGCGCCCTGGTCAAGCGGCGCGGCGACCAGCCCGGCGAACGCCGCCGACTCTTCGGCTGGCTCGAGGCTGTGGCGATCGCCACCGTGGCCGATGTCGTGCCGCTGGTGGGCGACAACCGGACGCTGGTGGCCCACGGATTGCGGGCGCTGAACCGCAGGCCGCGGGTCGGCCTCAGCGAGCTGATGCGCAAGAGCGGGATCTCCAACAGCGTCATCGACAGCTACCACCTCGGGTTCGTCCTCGCCCCGCGGCTGAATGCCGCCGGTCGCATGGAGACGGCCGAGCCCGCCTTCCGCCTGCTGTCCACTGACGACGTGGACGAGGCGCGCGCGCTGGCCATCCAGCTCGACAATGCCAACGCCCTGCGCCAGGCGACGGAGCAGGAACTTCTTCTCCAGGCTGACGAGCAGCTCGGCGCATGGTTCGATGCCGGCCGCCATGGCGCGGTGGTGGCCGGCGGGCCGGGCTGGCATGGCGGCACGGTAGGGATTGTCGCGGCACGGCTGATGAACCGCCACCACCGCCCTGCGGCTGTCGTCGCACTCGACGAGGCGGGCGGGGGCCACGGCTCGATCCGTGCCGGCCATGCCTACCACGCCGTCGAGGCGCTGCAGG
>CAZYRQ010000326.1:0-3011 GCA_964649455.1 uncultured Lentisphaerales bacterium | reverse complement strand
GCGACTGGGCCGGGCCCTGGACGCCATAGCCGATGACCGCGACGACTTCCTTCTTCAGGACCTTGCGGGCCTTGGCGAGCGAGAACTCTTTGCGCATCACGACGGTCTCATTCGTGCCGCCGAAGTTGATCTTAGCCATGTTTCGTTGCTCTCCTTGTACGTCCTGCGTGCGTTCTGCCGGAATGGCAGATCCGTTCGCAGACTGAATGCGATGCGTGGAAGTTTAGCATGACAGCGGTTGAAAGGGAAGAAGAGACGTAATCTTGGCTTCAGGCGGCTTCAGGCGGTGTTTTGCGCCCGTCTCGTTTTTGCGTCGCGTTTTTGCGTTTCCTTGCCCCCCGGGAACGGGTAGAATGACGCTCTTCTTCAACTTGAGGACGGCATGACAGTGGGAATCGGACGGACACAGACGCTTCTGGCAGCCCTGCTCATCTCCCTGCTCCTGGGCCGGGCAACCCTTGCGACGGCGGCCTCCACCCCGGTGGACAGCGATGGCGACACCATTCCGGACGACCAGGACAACCTGCCCGCGCTGGCCACGCTGCCGCTGCACTGGTCGGTGCAGGGCGTGGAGATCCGTTGGGAGGGCCTGCCGCCGGGTTCGTCGTCCGCCTGGAACCAGACCAATGCCCTGACGCTCTTCAGCCACCGCGAACGGGTCGACTTGCCCGGATCGCGCCCCGGCGCCGGCGCCACCGCCAGTCCGCTGGACCGCATCGGCAACAAACCGGACGGGGCGAACGGCCTGCTGCGCCTGGGAACATTCGGCGCAGACGAGCCGCCCTGGCAGGCCCTGCAGCGACGGCGCGCGCGGCGGTTCGCCTCGAATCCGGCCAACGGCGTCCGCGGCGTGCGCCTCCTCTTCGAGATCCATTTCCGCAACCTCTCCGGAACCGACTGGCACCTGCGGGGCCTGCGCGTCCCGATCCTGGCGGACGGGCGCCGGATGGCGGTGGCGCAACCCGAGCTTCCGGCACTCGCCGCGCGCGGCGTCGTCTTTCCCGGCGGCAACCCGGCGCGCGTCTACGGCGTCGCCTTCGCGGCCGACGTGCCGGCGGAACAGACCGGCGCGCTCCTCGAGGCGCTGGCACGCGAGGCCCCGCGCTTTGCCTTCGAAGAGGCCGAAGGCTGGATCGTCGCGGAAAGCCTGCCGGAGGATGTGCCGCTGGCCCGCTGGTTCGAGAATGTCCGGAGGCAAACGGTGCCGGTGAAGCTCCGCGGCGGCGACGGACAGGTTCTCGTCTGGCGTGTGGCACGCGAGTTCGGCGGCGCGCGGCAGCGCCTCGCGTCCTGGGCCGCGACGGTCAACGGTCTGGCGCAGGAGGCCTATGGGCGTCCGCTATGGCTGGAAGAAGAGGGGCTTCTGGTCTCGCTGGCCGGATGGGACACCGGCGCGTGGGATCGCTGGTGGCGCCTGGTCGGCAGCGAGGAGGCCGCCGGCTGGTCCAGCCTCGCGCTCAAGCGTGAAATCGTTCTTGAACTGGGCGAGCGGCCTCCCACGCTGCCGCGCGCGGCGCGGCAGCGCGCCGCAGCCGTGGCGCCGCATCCGATCCTGCTCGGCCTGCTCGGCGCGCAGGCCCGGCAGCGGGGCGACGCGGTCGGCGCGCTGGCCCGCGACCGGCAGGCGGCCGAGATGGGTTACGCGCCCGCGCAGTTCAGGGTGGGCACCGCGCTGGCGGCAGGCGACGGGGCCGACATCGATCTCGCGCAGGCGGCGCAGGCCTGCCGCAAGGCCGCGGAGCAAGACTACGGCCCCGCCGCCGCCTGGCTTGGCGGCGCCCAGTTGCGTGGCAACGGAACCGCCCGCAATCCCGTCGCTGGCTTCGGCTGGCTGAACAAGGCGGCCGCGCAGGGCCATCCCGGCGGGCTGGGTCTCTATGCCCTCTGCCTCACCCGGGGTGTCGGCGTGACTGCCGATGCGGCGAAGGGGCTCGCCGCGACACGGCGCGGGGCCGCGATGGGCGATGCCACCGCGCAGCTCGCCCTCGCGATCCAGTTGCTGGCCACCAACGATTCCGAGGCGGTCGACTGGCTCACCTGCGCCGCCGAGGCCGGCGATGCCAAGGCGCAGGCCCGCTTGGCACGCTGCCTGGAAGCCGGCGAGGGAACCCCACGCGCCCCGCAGGCGGCCGCCGTCTGGAATGCCCGGGCCGCCGCTCAAGGCGAGGCCTCGGCGCAACTGGCCCTGGGCCGCGCCCTGCGGAGCGGGCGCGGGGTCGCACGCAATCCGCGGCGGGCGTCCCACTGGTTCAGCCGCGCGGCCGAACAGGGCCTTCCCGAGGCGCAGACCTGGTGGGGGCTGGCGCTGCTCAACGGCCAGGGCGTCAAGCGCGACACCGCCCGCGGCATCGACTGGATCCGGCGCGCCGCCGAACAGGGCCATCCCCAGGCCCAGTACCTGCTGGGGCTCTGCTCCTATGCGGGACTGGGCGGCACGGTGGCCGAACCCTCCGCGGCACTGGCATGGTTCACGGCCGCAGCCGATCAGCAGATCCTGCCGGCGCGGATCTTTGTCGGGTTCAGCTACTATGACGGACGCGGCGTCGCGCAAGACCGCGAGGCGGCGGCCCGCCACTTCCGCGAGGCCGCCGAGAAGGGTTCGGCCGTCGGACAAATCTGGCTGGCGCACTGCTACGCCTCCGGCGAAGGCGTGGAGCGGGATCTGAACCTCGCGCGCGAGTGGGCGCAGAAGGCGTGGCAGCAGGGCCATCCCGGCGGACGCCAGATGCTGCGGAAAATCCCGGCGGAATAGGAAAACACCATGGTCTGCAAGGCATTGATCACCGGCGGCGCGGGCTTCATCGGCTCGCATCTGGCCCGTCAGCTACTGGCCGAGGGCTACGAAGTCACCGTTCTCGACAACCTCTTCACGGGCACGAAGGCGAACATCTACGACCTGATCGAAAACCGCCGCTTCACCTTCATCCTGCACGACGTCACGCAGCCCTTCTGGGGTCAGTTCGACGAGATCTACAACCTGGCCTGCCCCGCCTCGCCGATCCACTACCAGC
>CAZYRQ010000325.1:0-3019 GCA_964649455.1 uncultured Lentisphaerales bacterium | reverse complement strand
CGTGGCATGGGCGTCCCGCCCATGGAACACGGGCAAGATGCCCGTGCCACGCCTCCAAGCAAAGGGTTTTGCAAAAACCTCGCCGAGCCCGCCGCAGTCAGTCCTTGACCCGGAGCAGGAAGAAATTCTTCTTGCCGCTCCGGAGCACCGCCAGACGCCCCTCGATGAGATCGGATGCGGTCAACGTGGCGTCGAGGCCTTCGACGCGGCGGCTGTTGAGGCTGAGTCCACCCTGCTGCACCAGCCGACGCGCCTCGCCCTTGCTCGCAACCATGGCGGCCAGGGCGGCGACCTCGAAGAGGGGCTTGCCGATGACCTGCGCGGCCTCCAGCGCGGCAGAGGGCACGTGGGCAAAGATGCTCTCCAGTTCATCGGCGCCCAGTCCCTCGAGGCTGCCGCCAAAGAGGACGTCCGTCGCCCGCCGGGCGATCGCCAGGCCGCGCTCGCCGTGTACGGCGCGCGTGACCTCCTCGGCCAGCACCTGCTGCGCCTCGCGGCGCTCGGGCGCCGCGGCCAGCGCGGCCTCCAGCTCGGCGATGCGCTCGAGGGGCAGGAAGGTGAAGATCCGGAGGTAGCGGGCGACATCGGCGTCGGCCGCGCGCAGGAAGAACTGGTAGAAGTCGTAGCAGGAGGTCTTGCGCTCGTCGAGGAAGATGGCGTTGCCCTCGCTCTTGCCGAACTTGCGGCCCGCGCTGTCGCAGACGAGCGGGAAGGTCATGCCGAAGGCCTCGGCGCCCTGCACGCGCCGCACGAGCTCGGTGCCGGCGGTGATGTTGCCCCACTGGTCCGACCCGCCGATCTGCAGCGTGCAGCCGTAGGTCTGATTGAGGTGCAGGAAGTCGTAGCCCTGCAGGATCTGGTAGCAGAACTCGGTGAAGCTCATGCCGTCGTCGGCCTCGAGGCGCTTGCGGACGCTCTCCTTGCCGAGCATGTTGCCCATGCGGAAGTAGCGGCCGACGTCGCGCAGGAAGCCGATGAAGGTCATCTCCCCGAACCAGTCGTGGTTGTTCACCAGGATGGCGGGATTGGGACTCTGGGGATCGAAGTCCAGGAAGCGGGAGAGATTCTCGCGGATGCCGACGAGGTTCGTTTCGACGGTCTCGGCCGTGAGGAGCTGGCGCTCGGTGCTCTTGCCCGAGGGGTCGCCGATGAGGCCGGTCGCGCCGCCGACGAGGGCGATGACGCGGTGCCCGGCGCGCTGGAAGTGCGCGAGGGTCATGATCGTGACGTAGTTGCCGGCCTGGAGGCTCTCCGATGTCGGGTCGAAGCCGGCGTAGAGGGTCAGAGGCCGCGCCAGGGCCGTCTCAAGGGTGGGACTGGTCATGTCATCGACCAGGTGGCGGGCGCGGAGGGTGTCGAGCAGGTTGGACATAGTCGGGGTTCCGAATGCGGAAATGGGGTCATCTTAATGGTTTTGCACGAGCGAGGCAAGGCGTCCCGAATGCAGTGCGGTTCTCGTTGTTTCCCGGCTGGGGCGCGTGCTAGACTGCCCACATGGAAAAGGCTCTTCGGGTTCTCAACGAGCTTGCACGTAAGGGCGATCTGGGGCGATACGCGATCGGCTGGCGCTGGCGGATTACGTCGACCGTTTCACACGCGCGCCGGGCAGCAGCCGGATGCGGCGCTTGATCTGCAGGCCGACGAGCAGCCCGTTAACCTGTCCGGGCGCCAATCCCGAGAGCCGCACGAGATCGTCCACGGCGGTCTCCTCGTCGCCCAGCGCGTCGAGCAGCCGCTGTTCCTCGGCGCTCACGCCCGCCGCGGCGGGCCTCTCCGCGCCTTCGCTGTCCACCCGCCGCGGCAGCGGCTGGGACGGCGGCACGGCGATCAGCTCCTGCAGTTCCTCGGCGATGTCGTCGACGCCCGTCACGAGCCGCGCGCCGTTGCGCAGCAGCCGGTGGCAGCCCTGCGAGGCCACGGAGTCGATGCGCCCGGGCATCGCCATGACGGTGCGCCCCTGCTCCAGCGCCTGGTCGACCGTGATCAGCGTGCCGCTCTGCAGCGACGCCTCGACGACCAGCACGCCGGCCGAGAGGCCGCTGACGATGCGGTTGCGCATCGGGAAGGTCTGGCGGTCGGGCTGGCGGCCGAAGGGATACTCGCTGACCACCGCCCCGCCCTGCCGCGCCATCTGCGCCGCGAGATCGCGGTTCTCTTCCGGATAGAGGCAGTCCAGCGCGCCGCCCAGCACCGCCACCGTCCTCCCCTTGGCCTCCAGCGCGCCGCGGTGCGCCTCGGCGTCGATGCCGCGCGCGAGGCCGCTGACGACGACATAGCCGGCGCCGGCCAGTTGGAAGCCGAAGCGGTAGGCGCTCTCGCAGCCGTAATGCGTCGGATGGCGCGTGCCGACCACCGCCACGGCCGTGCCCTGCAGGGCGGCGGGATCGCCGCAGACGTAGAGCACGAGCGGGGGATCGTAGATCTGCTTCAGCAGCCGGGGATACTCGGGCTCGTCCCACGCGACGAGCCGCACACCGAGCGATGCGGCGCGCGTTTCCTCGCTCCGCCAGTCGGCTGCGGCAAAGGCGGCGCGGAACTGCCCGGCGCGCGCGGCGCCGATCCCCGGAACGGCGCGCAGTTCCGCCTCGGTCGCGCCCAGGCTGGCGGCGGCGGAACCGAAGGCCTCGATCAGCCGTTTGGTGGTCACGGCGCCCATGCCGGTCATCCGGTTGAGCGCGATCAAGGCCTGCCGCTCGGTCACCGCGCCCTCGCGTCAGTCGGCGGTTGATGGCTGCACGGTGAGCGCCTCGAAGTCGGTCAGCGTCAGCGTCTCGCCGGAGCAGACCTGCTCCTTCAGGGCGCGGACTTGCGGCAGACGCTCCCCGATCCAGCGGCGGGCGACGACCAGCCTGCGCCCGCCGGCCGCGGCCTGGTCGCAGAAGAGCGCCCCGACGAGGAGGTCGATCGCCATGTCGACCAGCTTGCGGGCGTAGAGGTCGCGGTAGGTGTTGCTGTCCGGGCGCTCCTTCACATAGGCGACGGCGGCCTCGAGGGCCGCGAGGCCCTCGCGCACCTGCGC
>CAZYRQ010000324.1:0-3026 GCA_964649455.1 uncultured Lentisphaerales bacterium | reverse complement strand
TAATCGCCACAGTTTCCGCCAGTACCACGGCCTACACCTACGCCGCGCCCGCCGATTGGGGCGCAACCTCCAACCTCGTCATGCGCTTCTACTTCGCCGGGGATCCCGAGGAGTGGTCCAACGCCATCTTCTGGCGCGACGGCGCGGAGCCGATCGTCGGCGCCCCCATGCTCGACGGCACCGGCGGCGATACGCTCTCGGTCTCGGGAACGCTCGCCGCCTTCACGGGCACGCAATGCAAGCTGACCGTCTACGTCGGCGACTCGAACGACGCGCTCGACATCGCCTGGACCAACCTGGCCGGCGCGACGCTCTCCTCGCCCGGTGCTTTCTCGCTGACGCTTTTCGAGTCCGAAACCTCGGCGCCGTCCTACCTGGCTCCCGGCGCCACCTACCACGTCGTGGTCGAGGCCGCCGGCGGCGGCAAGGTCGCCCGTTCGGAAGTCGGCACCGTGACAATGAGTGCCGCGCCGGCCTTCAAGTCCTCCTCGTCTTCTGTCGCCCGCCGCACAGTCACTTTCACCGGAACAATGGCGGATCTCGGCGCGGGCGCGTCCGACAGCGTCACGCTCTGGGTTGGAACCGCCAATGACGAGGCCTCCCTCGCGCAGGCCGGCAGCGCAGTGACTGTCACCGGACTGGACGCCTTCAACATATCCCATGTGTTCGACAGCTTCGAAACCACTTACTTCTGGCAGTTCCGCGCGGCCAGCACAACCGCGGGCGGCACGGAGAGCTTTGAGACGCGATCCGCCATCGCGAGCTGCAAGACGCTCGACACGACGAGCTATACCTGGAAGGATTCCGTGCCCTCGGGCAACTGGAACGACGCCGCCAACTGGGACAACAACCAGTCCGGCGACTGCCTCGGCTATCCGCAGTCCGCCGCGGCGACGGTCGCGTTCAACGCCGGAACAACGGCCGAAGTCGCCTTCATGGGCGCCCTGACCATTGGAACGCTCAATCTCTCCGCCGCCAACCTCGATGTCACGTTCGTCCAGGGCGGCGCCTCGACCAACGCGACGAAGCTCACGGCGAGTTCGTCCGTCAACCTCTACGGCGTCGGCGGATCCGTGACGTTCGACAATGTCGCCGTCTATAGTGCCGGCAACCTGGCGATTGCCGGCGGCCGCACGGTCACGCTCCGGAACGGCGCCAATGTCAACACCGGGGGCAACTTCTCCTCCGACGGCGGCAAGCTGATGCTGGCAGGCGATTCCTGGTTCTCCTGCGTGCAGTCCTACATCGGCGGCGCCGCTGGCTACACCGATTACGGGGTGGTGATCTCCAATTCGACATACCTGGCGCGCAGCCACGTATACCTCAGCTACAATGCGGCCAACGCCTACCTCCGCTTCGAGGGCGATCACCCCCGCTTCCTCATATCCAACGCCGGCGCCTATTTCTACTGTTCCCGCGCAGGTTCGGCGCCGCGCCTCGACTTCCTCGTTCCGGTCGGCGGTTACGGCGCCGCCCCGATCACCTGCACCGTCTCGCCCAGCTACTACATGGGCAATAACGGCAACAACAACGGCGCGTCGGCGATCCAGGTCAACGTCCTCGACGAGAGCCCCGCCAACCGCGTCGACGCTACTCCGACCACAGCGCTGATCTCCTGGCCGAAGGGCATCAACACGGCGATGATTATCGAGGGCAATCTCCCTGACGGCGACGACGCGTTCGTCTGGGACAGTGTCAACACTCCGCCGCGGACACTCGACGCAACGATCGCCGGCTCCACTCACGCCGGCTCGCTGACCATTACCGCCGCGCCCGAAATGATCGCGGCGGGGAGCGTATCGCCGGCATACGGGGAAACAACTGGACTCGCCGTCGACGCGACGCTTGCCTGCTCTGCTCCCGCCTCCATCCAGCAGCTATCTGACACCAAGCGCGCAACATGCACCGGCTGGAAGCTCTACTCAGTCGATCCGACAACTCACACACGCACGCTCGTTGACTCCGGCGCCACCACCTCGCTCACCTACACCCACACCGGGGTGTGGCACGAGCTCGAGTGGCAGTGGGAGATCGAGTATAAGGTGACGGTCGGCTCCGCCGGCAATGGCACCGCCGCCGCCGCGGACGAGTGGGTCGCGCTCGGCGGACTGGCCTCGCTCTCGGTCACACCTGCCGACGGCTACGCCTTCGGCAAGTGGACGGGCGATGTACCGGCCGGAATGGACAAGACTGAACCGCTCTCCTTCACCGTCACCAATGCACCCTATTCTCTGACGGCGCACTTTCTCAAGGTCTATCATGTCTCCCAAACTGGTAACAACAACAACGGCGGCACAAGCTGGGAGGACGCGTTGGCCACTATTCCCGCAGCACTCGCGAAAGATGCCAACGCTTATGTCCTGCTGTCCGACGGTGTCCATCCGGTCACTTCGATGATTACGCTTGCCGGCGGCGCGACGGTCGCCGGCGCCACCCCGGGATGCAAGGCCATCGTCATCGCGACGAACACGATCACGGACGGCTCGATCTTCAAGCTGACCCATGCCGATGCGCGTCTGCTCAACCTCGCCATCACCACGGGCTACAAAGGCTCCGGCGACTACGCGCGCGGCGTCTATCTGGACGGCCGGGGACTCGTGGATTCCTGCGTGATCACGAATTGCC
Organism: uncultured Lentisphaerales bacterium; assembly: GCA_964649455.1. Taxonomy (GTDB): domain Bacteria; phylum Verrucomicrobiota; class Kiritimatiellia; order RFP12; family JAAYLN01; genus JAAYLN01. Next base: position 401 of record CAZYRQ010000324.1, on the reverse strand, counting down.
GCTCCCTTTACTGCGGAGGCGCTGGCGGCGGTGGTGTCTTCCTGAACAATGGCGGCATCGTCCGCAAATCAGTCCTCGACTACAACAGCACCTATGCCTCCGGCGGCAACAACGCCCAGGGGCACAACGTCTACATGAGCGGCGGACTGGTCGAGAGCTGCATGATCACCCGCGGCGGCGTCCGGACGGGTGCATCGAGCTCCGGCGGCGGCGTATGGATGACCGCGGGCGTTGTGCGTGGTTGCCTGGTCGCCAACAACACGCAGGGGCACGACAACCCCGATGGCGCCACGGGCGTGCGCATCTCGGGAGGAACGCTGGAGAACTGCACCATAGCCAACAACTTCCACGGGGTTTCGGTGCAGACCAAGGGGCTTTTCATCGCCGGCGCCTGCACGATC
>CAZYRQ010000323.1:0-3032 GCA_964649455.1 uncultured Lentisphaerales bacterium | reverse complement strand
TTGCGACAGCACTGGAGGGTCGGGCTCCGTCCCGACCGGTATGTTGGCGGCTTCAAGCGCCTTGCCTTGATCCGACTACTTCCGGCTGAAACCGGTACTCCGCCGGGGAGGCCTGTGCCAGTGAACCTTCGCGTCGGAGTGCCGCCTTCAGGCGGAAGCCGTTCAGGGGCTTCAGCCCCGTCTCCCGCTCGTCCATGGGTCAACCCGCATCCCGCTCACTCATGCGCTTGTCTTCCCGGATCACCCCTGTGGGCAACCGAATCCTCGCCAACGCCCCGCGCAGACCGCAGGTTCCAGGCCTCGTTCTGTCGTCCTCATCCTCGACCTCGAACAGCCCGCCGCGCGCGCGGCTTTATGACCTCCGCCGCTTCAATGGCCCGCAGAGACGGCGGGTGCCAGGCGCATGCGGAGTGAACGGGCAGGCGGACGTGGCCGCGCCAGTGCGCGGATTGGATGACAGGATGCACAGGATGCAGCCCCTATTTTCAGGAAATTTCCGGGAGATACCGCTTGCCACCCGTCCCGCAACGGTCTACCATCACACTGTTTTGTTCGGTAATGGATACCAAGTGGAGCCCGCTAATGAAAACAGGCTATATGATCGCCATTGCCGTCTGGATGCTCGTATCCGCCGGTTCGCTCCGCGCCGCCTGGCAGGCGGGCCTGATAGGCGGCACGGTGGCCGGCAACGCCATGAACAAAACCGCCATGCCTGCCGTCACTAACGCCTACCTTGGGCCGCATGTGGGGGCCACGCAGACCAAGCCGCCATGGGTCGACTACACCACCTGGGTCTACTGGGGGCAGGTCTATCTCGGGGCGACGACCACCTGGTTCGCGGAGAACATCGACGACGCCGTCTACATGCGGATCTGGAATGGCGCGACGCCGACCGTCCTGCTCGACAACACCATCTGGAACGTCGCCACCGCCGGTTCCTTCACGGCGCCGGCGGCGGGCTGGTACCCCGTCGAGATCCGGATGTTTAACAGCGGGAACAGCGCCGGGCCGGTCGTGGGCTCGAACTGGACGGCGACGAAGGGCTTCGGCTACAAGATCGGCGGGGCCAGCAGCGTCAACGGCGCCGACTACACCTTCCCGCTGGACAACGGCGCGATGTCGCTCTTCCGCTACGACGACGGATTAGGTTTCGACGATACCCTTCTCATTGCGGGCGATCCGGGCCACTATGGTGACGTCGCGCCGCTCTACGGCACGACCAACGGCCTAGCGACGGGCACCAGCTTCCTCTGCCGCGCGCCGACGGGCGCGGTGTCCGTCGCCGCGGGCACGCGCGCAACCTGTGCCGGCTACCAGCTCTACACCAACGATACCGTCCTGGCCGCCAGCGGAACCACCAACGAGTTCACGTACACCCATGACCTCGAGGCCCAGCTTGTCTGGCAGTGGAACGTCGAACATGCAGTGACCGTCTCCGCAGGAACGGGCGGCTCGGTCAGCACGACCGGCGGCTGGTATACTGCGGGCTCCAACGTTACCGTGATGGCCATGCCGGCCGAGCACTGCTCCTTCTACAAGTGGACCGGCGACGTTCCGTCCGGTCAGGGGCGATCCGCGACGCTCTCCTTCCCGGCCGACCAGCCGCGCGCTCTCGTGGCGACCTTTGCCACGAACCTCTTCGTCGCCACGAGCGGCAACGACACGCATGACGGCCTCTCCTGGGCGACCGCCCTCGCCTCGCCGCACGCGGCGCTCGCCCGCGCGTCCGGCGGCTCGACCATCGTGATCTCGAACGGCGTCTATTCCCTGACGAACCAGCTCCACCTGACGGCGGCCGTGACCGTCCGCGGCGTTTCCGGAAAGCCGGAAGATGTCATCCTGCAGCGCCCGACGAGCGCTTCCCTGAGATTCCGCATCCTCAACATCACCAACGACGCCGCGACGGTCTGCAACCTCACGATGCAAGGCGGCTGGGCCGACGGCAACTGGGTCTACGGCGGCGGTGCGCTGATCACCGGCCTTGGCGGAACGGTCTCCAACTGCATCGTCCGCGGCTGCCAGGCAACCGGGAAATGGGCGGCCGGCGGCGGTCTCTACCTCAACGCCACCCGCGCCGTCGCGACCCATTGCATCGTCACCAACAACAGTTCCATCCGCCAGACCGATACGGGCGAATACGCCGGCACGGCGATCGCCCTCCTCAAGGGGCGGGCCGAAAACTGCCTTTTCGCCTACAACACCTCAGCGGTCGACGCTTACGGCCACATCGTCGCCGTCGTCGGCGGCGAGATGAACAACTGCACGGTCGCCAGGAACCGGGGTGTCGGCATCTCGGGCATCTATGGGAATGGCGGCGCCGTGCGCAACTGCGTCATCGCGGGCAACACGACGACCAGCAGCGGCGCAACCCACTCCGTCTGGGGCGGCAATCAGGCGTTGTTCCTGAATTGCGCGTCGGACGCCTATCCGCCGAACGCCACTTGCTTCGCGGGGACGGGAGTGGCGCTGGCGGACATCGCGAACGGCGACTTCCACCCCATGCCCGGCTCCTTCTGCATCGACGCCGGCGCCGCACTCGCGGCGCCCGAGGCGACCGATCTCGATGGAGGCGCCCGCATCCAAGGCTCTGGCATCGACATTGGCGCCTACGAGTTCGATCCGGCGCGCTTCGCCTGCGGTTTCTCGACCGACACGCGCGTGGCGTTCGCACCCGCCACCGTCACCCTCACCGCCACCGTTACGGGCCTTCCGGAGGGACACGAAGCCGAGTGCTACTGGGTGGTCACGTCCGGCGACACCATCGTGAAGAGTTCCGATACCGCGACGACGTTCGCCACCATCTACACGGTTCCGGGCGTCTACGACATCGCGCTCTACGTGACGAACGCCACCACCGGCCAAGGGACGGCAGCGTATTCCGCGTCCCTTTTCCTGATTGGCGCCAAGACGCTCTTCGTAGCAGCCGGAAACGCCGGTGCCGCCTTCCCGTACGATACGTGGGCCAAGGCCGCCGCCGACATCCAGACGGCCATCAACTCGGCACTCGCCGACGCCGAGATCGTCATCTCCAA
>CAZYRQ010000322.1:0-3039 GCA_964649455.1 uncultured Lentisphaerales bacterium | reverse complement strand
ACGGGGCTCCTCTCGGCCAGCAACTACACCTACCGCGTCTACGCGGAGAACTCGGCCGGCCCGGCGTGGTCGCCCGAGGCGGTCAGCTTCAAGCCGGTCTACCTGCCCACGGTCATCAATACCGGCGCCCGCGGCGTCGATCCCGGCGTGGCCCTGCTGCAGGGCGAGGTGACGGATACCGGCAGCGAGGCGCCGAACGTCTGGTTCCTCTACTGGAAGACCGGCGAAGCCACGACCAACGTGGTCGACGACGGAATCCAGGCGGCCGCCTGCAGCACGGAAGTTTCGGGCCTGTCCCAGGGCGCCAGCTACGGGTACATGCTGATGGCCTCCAACCAGGCGGGCGTGGTCTATTCGGACGCCGCCGCGTTCACGGTCTCGTCCACCTACTACGTCGCGCTCGGCGGCAGCGACGCTAACGACGGCCTGAGCTGGGAGACCGCGCTGCAGAACATCCCCACGGCGGTCGCGCTGACGCAGGACGGCGACAACATCGTCGTCGGCGACGGAACCCACGGCCTCGCGAGCCAGCTGACGATCGACAAGGGCATCACCCTCCAGAGCCTCAACGGCCGCGATGCCGCGGCGATCGGCTACACCAACGGCGTCAACGCCTACTCATTCCGCCTGATCTACATCAACAACCCTTACGCCGTGGTTTCCGGCTTCACGGTGACCAACGGCAGATCCAAGGCGGGCAGCCTCCTCGGCGGCGGCGTTTGCATCGACACGCTCGGCGGCACGCTGCAGGATTGCCGCATCACCCGCTGCGAGACGGCTTGGGGGCAGAACTCGTCGGCCCTGCGTCAAAATGCGGGCCTGGTCACGCGCTGCATCATCGAGGACAATCCCTCGTACAATGGCAGCCATAGTTCGAGCGGCACCTGCTACATGAACGGCGGTCTGATGGAGAACTGCCTGATCCGCAACAATCTGACCCACCTTGACGGGGCCGGGCTCTACATGACCGCCGGCACGGCGCGCAACTGCACCATCGTCGGCAACTCGTCGAGCAGTTCGACCATCGACACCGGATCCTCCTCGGGTAACAGCGTCTACCTGATGGGCACCGCCATCCTCAAGAACTGCATCGTCTGGGAGAATACCGTCCGGAACTATCCGACCCGCGCGACGCGGAACATCTTCATCAAGTCGGGGACATCCGCCTCCGTCATCAACTGCGCGGCGCCGCAGGTGATCGGCACAGGTACCGTGACCGACGATCCGGCCTTTGTCGACTACGCCAACGGCGACTGCCGCCTGCGCGCCGGCTCGCCCTGCATCGATGCGGGGGTCACCTCCGGCGACGATGGCACCGGCGATCTGGACGGGCAGGACCGCCTGCTCGGGACGACCCTCGACATCGGCTGCTATGAGTATGATCCAGCGCCCTTCAAGTGCGGCTTCACCGCCGCGCCCATGGACGGAATGGGTCCGATGGAAGTCACCTTCACGCCGAAGGCCTTCGGCACGGCGACCGATCCGAGCCTGCTGGAGTATGTCTGGACGATCGACAACGGAAGCGCCGCGCCGATCATTGTCCCGGGAACCAACCTGCAGGCCCTCGCGCGGACGCTGCCGGCGGGCCGCTACACGGTCGCGCTGTCCGTGACCGATCCGGCGGGCCCGGCTACAGTCTCCGACACCGTGACCAACGTGGTGCGCGTCTCGCCCGCGACGCTCTACGTCGCAGCGGGCAACGCCGGCGCCTGCGCGCCCTACACCAACTGGGTCACCGCGGCCGCCAACATCCCCGAGGCGCTGGAGCTGGCGGCGGACGGCGCCACGATCATCGTCTCCAACGGCACCTACGCCATCAGCGAGACGCTGATCCTGACCGAGGCCATCACGATGCAGAGCGTCAACGGCTGGGCCGAGACGATCATCCAGGCGCCGGGCATCGCCTACGTTCAGGTCCTGCTGCTTTTCCATGCCGACGCAGTCGTCAACGGCTTCACGCTGCGCGGCGGGCGGACCGGTCTCGGCGCCGAGGGCGGCGGCGTCTACATCGGCGCGCCCGGCGGCACCTTGCGCAACTGCCGCGTGACGGACAACCGGACGTACTACTATGCCAATGGCGCCGGCATCTTCATGCAGGCGGGGCACGTGGCCCGCTGCATCGTCGACAACAACTCGATCAACATGGACTCGCTCCATGGCCAGGGCATCGAGATGCAGGGCGGCATCGTCGAGAACAGCCTGATAATCAACAACCGCACCTACACGATGAAACAGCACGGCGGCGGCGGCGGCGGCGCCTGCGTGCACAATTCGGCCGTGCTGCGCAACTGCACCGTCGTGGGCAACAGTTGCGCCTACGCCGGCGGCGTCAATAGAGCCAATCCCGCGATCGTGCAGAACTGCATCATCGTCGGCAACGACACGATCTACGACACGAGCCGCGGTGCGCCGAACTGGGGCGGCGACTCCGCGACCGCCTGGCAGAACGTCTGCACGCCGGTCAATGTGGGCATCGGCTGCATCACCATCGATCCGGGCTTTGTGAACGCCGAGGAGGGCGACTACCAGTTGCTGCCGGAGTCGTTCTGCATCGATGGCGGCATGGCGATCGCCGGCCTTGGCGATACCGACATGGCGGGCAATGCGCGCGTGAGCGGGCCGGCGGTCGATGTGGGCGCCTACGAGTATGATTCGAGCGGCATGAGCCTGGGCATCGCCTCGTCCCCCTCCGAAGCGCTGCTCACGGCGGATGTGACGCTCGCGGCCCGCGTCTATGGCGTGGCCACCGCGACGAACCTGCTCGACTACACCTGGGTTCTGGACGACGCGGCCGGCACGCCGGTCTACTCGGGCACCGGGCTGGCCAGCCTGTTGCAGACGTACAATATCCCCGGGTACTACAACGTGCGCCTCACGGTCTACGACCCGGTGGCCGATACGACGATGGTCACGGTGCGCACGAATGCCGTCTACATCGCGCCCGAGACGATCTATGTGGCCCAGGGGAACAGCCAGCCGCAGTCGCCCTACGACACCTGGGCCAAGGCGGCGACGAACATCCATGACGCCACCGACGGC
>CAZYRQ010000321.1:0-3062 GCA_964649455.1 uncultured Lentisphaerales bacterium | reverse complement strand
CGCACCCATTTCGCACAAGACAGGTGCGCAAAACTTGAACAGCGCAATCGGCTCCAGCCCCCCAACCATCACTTGTCGCCCGGAAGGGCATCCTGTATGATGGCGGCACCATGTCAGTTGATCGTCTGGAACGCGTGAACGCCCTCCTGCGGCGGGAGATCGCCGAAGCGGTGCCCGTCGTCATGCTCAACGAGGGTGTCGATTGCGCCGCCATCACCGTCACGCAGGTGCGCGTGGCGCGCAATCTGCGCAACGCGACCGTCTCCGTCTCGATCCTCGGCCACGACCGGGAGCGGCAGGCGATGATCCGCAAGCTGGCGCACCGCCATGTGGCGTTCCAGCGCCTGATCAACCGCGACATGAAGCTCAAGTACACGCCCGTTCTGCAGTTCACCCTCGACGAATCGATCGAGAAGGGCGACCACGTCCTGGGCGTCCTGAACCGCCTGGCCGCGGCGAATCCCGCCCTGGCCGCGGCGGAGGATCCGGCCGCCGCGCCACCGACGGACGGCAGCGACGCCTGATCCCCCGCCCCTTCCGAGACCCTATGCCCATGTCCAGCACGTCCCCCCGCGCCTGTCCTCCCCCCACGCCCGCCGCCCGTCCGTCAAACCCCGCCGCCGGACGGTGCAACGGCCTCCTGCTCGTCGACAAGCCCGCCGGCATGACTTCGCACGATGTGGTCGCCCGGATCCGGCGCACCTTCCGCATCGAGAAGGTTGGGCATGGCGGCACGCTGGATCCCAACGCCACCGGTCTGCTGGTGATCCTCCTCGGCAAGGGCACCTCGCTCTCGAACGAGGTCATGGGCGGCGACAAGCGCTACCAGGGCGAACTGCTGTTGGGCACCGAGACCGACTCGCAGGACATCGAGGGCGAGGTGCTCTCGACCCTGCCCTTCGACCTGGTGACCGTCGGCCAACTTCAGAAGTGCATGGCGGAACTCGTGGGTGACAGCTACCAGGTTCCGCCGATGGTCTCCGCCATCAAGAAGAACGGCGTGCCGCTCTACAAGCTGGCCCGCAAGGGCCAGACCGTGGAACGCGAGCCGCGCCTGATCCACGTCTACCGCTTCCGTCTGCTCGACTTCAACCCGCCGCGGGCCACCTTCGACGTGGCCTGCAGCAAGGGCACCTACGTGCGAACCCTCTGCCACGACATCGGCCGCACACTGGGGTGCGGTGCCTGTCTGAACGCGCTGCGGCGCACCGCCTCCGGTACGCTGGACGTGGCGGACGCCCTGCCGCTCGACCAGATCCTGGCCCTCGACGGCGATGCGCTCGCCGCCCGCGTCATCCCCTGCGTCCAGTACCTGGGGTCGAAACGATCATCAAACTAGGAGAACGCCACATGTCCCGAATCGTCAATCTGGCTCTCGTCGGCGCTGGTAACCGCGGACGCGGCATCTTCGGCCAATACGCCCTCGACATGCCGCACCGCGCCCGTTTCACCCATGTCGCCGAGCCGGACGAGGCCAAGCGTGCGCAGTTCACCGCCCAGCACCGCATTCCGGCCGCCCAGGCCCATGCCGACTACCGCGGGCTCTTCGCCTCCGACCTCTCCGGCCTCGACGGCGTCGTGGTCGCGACGCTCGAGGATCTCCGCGCCGAGCCCGTGCAGCTCGCGATGCGGCACGGGCTCGCCATCCTCGTCGAGAAGCCGCTCGCCACCAGCCCCGAGGCCTTCATCCGCTTCTACGATGCCGCCGCGGCCTACGACGGCATCTGCATCGTCTGCCACCAGATGCGGCTGATCGCCTGCTACAGCACGCTCAAGGAACTGGTCGCCTCGGGCAGCTACGGCGAGATTGTCACCGTGCAGCACAGCGAGAACCTGGCCTACGACCACATGGCGCACTCCTTCGTCCGCGGCCTCTTCAACAACGACCGCCTGACCCCCATGCTGCTGGCCAAGTCGTGCCACGACATGGACTTCCTGGCCTACCTGATCGACCGGCCGGCCGTGCGCGTCTGCTCGTTCGGCACGCTCAAGCACTTCACGCGCGCCAACTGTCCCCCGGGCGCACCGGCCTTCTGCCTCGAGGGCTGCCCCCACGCGGCCACGTGCCCGTACGACGTCGCCAAACTCTACTTCGAGCCCGACACCGACCCGGCCTATCTCCGCCAGATGGGTGTCGTGACCGGCAAGGACCAACTGCGCGATCTGCTGATGAAGAACCGCTTCGGCCGCTGCGTCTACCAGACCGACAACAATGTGGTCGACACCCAGGTCGTGCAGGCCGAGTTCGCGGACGGCATCCATGTCGCCTTCACGATGTGCGGCCACAACGGCGTCGAGCGGCGCATGACGAAGATCAGCCTGACCCGCGGCGAGATCGTCTACGACGGCGGCAACCCCGACGTCGTCACGGTGCACCGCTACGCGCCGGTCAGGCGCACGGAGACGATCCGGGTGGTCAGCCGCGGCACGCATGCCGGCGGCGACCGCGCGATCATGGACAACTTCATCGACGCGATCGTGACCGGCGACACCTCGCGCCTGAAGACGCCGATCCGCAAGTCGCTCGAGGGGCACCTGCTGGTCTTCGCCGCCGAGGCCTCCCGCCGCGAGGGACGCATCGTCGACGTCCGCGACTACGAGCGGCAGTTACGCGCGGCGGCCCGCTGAGCCGCCGGCGGCCTCGTTCGGGGCGCGCGGGAAGCGCATGTTGACGTGGGCGGGACGCGTGTTCGTACCCGTCCTCCTTCACGTCCTCGTCCTCGAAAAGCTTAACGCAGAGGCGCAGTTTATAAGCGGGTGCCGGTGGAAAACGATGGAGGGGAGGGCTGGAGGGACGACCTCCGTGTCGTCCGCCGCGGGTGGAGGTCGTCCCTCCAGGCGCGTTCGACAAAACTCGCGACAACGTTCGCAACCAAGCTGAAGGCACGCCCACACCCCCACATCCCCACACGCCTCTCCTCTGCACCTCTGCGTCTCCGCGTTAATTTTCCCGCCCGTTCGGCATGCGCGCCGCGCGCGCCCGCGGTTCGCTGAGCCGCCGGCTGGCTCACAGGTCGGCCTTGAGCACCTTGCCGGCCGGATTGCGAGGCAGGGCGTCGCGG
>CAZYRQ010000320.1:0-3074 GCA_964649455.1 uncultured Lentisphaerales bacterium | reverse complement strand
GTTTTTCGTTCATCGGGGTACTGTACCGCGGCCGCGGGCCGGACGCAAGCCGCCGGTCAGGAGTCAGTGAGGCCTCTCCCCCCCCCTTCGTGTCCTTCGTGCTCTTCGTGGTGAAAACCACGTGAACTCACCACGAAGAACACGAAGAGCACGAAGAGGGAATAACGCTCAACGCTGAACGCTTAACGCCCAACGCCCAGTGGGCGGCCTGCACCGACGCCAGCGTCTCGCCGGGGAGCTGCTCGTACCAGACGCTCACGAGCGAGCCGTCCGCGAGCTCGACGGTCGAGGGATAGCCCAGGTCGCGGTCGACTGGCTTCTCGTCGAGCACCATCGGCGCGCTCCAGGTGCGGCCGCCGTCGCTGCTGACCGCGGCGCGGTTGCCGAAGGGCGGATGGCGGTAGCCGTAGGTGGTCAGCAGCCGACCGTCGCGCAGCAGGAGCAGGTGGGCGGGCAGGCCGACGAGTCCGGTGTCGTGCGGCACGCTGAAGGTGCGGCCGCCGTCGGCCGATTCGCACTGCAGAATGTGTCCGCCGTCCTGTTCGTTGTGGTTGCGGATATGGACGATGATGCGTCCGTCGGGCAGTTGCACGGCGTGCGGCTCGTGGTAGGCGCCGGGGGTGTCGCCGGGACGCTCGGGAATCGTGCCGATCAGCTCCCAGGTGCGGCCGTCGTCGCGCGACAGGCGCGCGCCCAGCGTGGTGATCGGCTTGTCGGCCCGGGCGGCCACGGGGCAGTCGCGCCAGTTTCCGATGAACAAGAGGTTGCCGTCGGCCAGTTCGATGGGGCCGTGGGGCGTGCCGCTGCCGGCGGCCACCCAGTACTTCTCCTCCCAGTGTCTGCCGCCGTCGGTGGAGCGCACCATCCAGACGCCCAGCTCGCGCTGGATGACGTCGTCGGTCAGCAGGGCGCGGATCTTGCGGCAGCGCGCAAAATAGCCGTCTTCGGCGTGGTTCCGCAACGCCTCGTGATCACTTCGCTCGGCCCAGTTGAGGGACTCCAGCCAGGCGATCGAGGTGAACCAGTTGACGAGCAGCGTGCCGCGGCGGGTCTGCAGGATGCCGGCGTCGCGGTCGTCGAGCGGCCCGTTGGCGAGGATCTCCGGTCCCGTCCAGCTTTGCCCGTTGTCGGACGAGCGGAGCAGGTGGACCTGGCCGAAGGGGCAGACATGCCGTTCGCGGCCGGCCGACACGACGACGAGCAGCTCGCCGGTCTCCAGACGGGCAACCGTCGGCCACCCATGATAGGAGCAGTCGGTGCTGATCGTCCGAACCTCACGCACATGGAAACCAGACTGCGGCTCCGATTTCGATGGACGGGATGTGTTCATGTCGCCCCTATTTTGCCTTGTTTGGCGGCGGCACCTCCTCGACGGGGCCGCCGGGGAAGGACTTCACATCCATGAGATCCGTCACCGAACCATCGGGATTGATTTCGAAGGCGTCGCGGAGTCCGCCCGCCGGCTGGTTCCAGAGGTGGCTGCGGATCGTCAGCTTCCGCGGCGCGACCTCGATGGTCATGCCCTCCGTGAGCGCGCAGAGCACCTCGGTGTAGTTGTAGTCCGGCGCCAGGCGCAACGAGTTCCTGGCCTTGGGTGAGAGCTCGCCGACCTTGGTATCGGTGGAACGCGGATCGAGGCGCATGTAGCGGTGCTCGTGCCCGGCCAGATAGAGGTGGATGCGGCCGGCGGCGGAACGGTCGTTCAACACCTCCTTGAAGATGGGCGCCATCATCTTGGTCGCTTCCGTGCCATGGGTTCCGTAGTGTGCCATGACCACGCGGAAGGTGGAATTGCGCCACAGCGGCTGGCGCTTGAGCGCGCCGATCCACTCCGTCTGCTCCGCCAGGTAGCGGTCGGTCTGTTCACGTTGCGCGGGCGAGCCGTAGCCCATGGCCATGGAGTCGAGAACCACAAAGAGCGCCGGCCCCTGGGCGAAGGCGAAGTAGCTCTTGCCGTCGCGCCGGGGAAAGAAGTCGCCCCAGCGGTACGATTCGCGTCCCGAGAGGTCGTGGTTGCCGCGCAGATAGACGGTGGGCTTGCGCGTGCCCCAGCGGCGCGAGACGTCGTCGAGGAAGCCGAAGGTGATGTAGAAGCGCGCATCGTTGAGGTTGTCCTCGACGGTGTCGCCCAGGAAGAAGTGGAAGTCGGCGTCGCCCGCGCCGCAGCGGTCGATCATCGGATCGAGGGTCAGGCGCGACGTGCCGTGGAAATCCGCCGTCACGAAGACCTGGTAGTGATCGCGTTCCGGATCGATCGTGCGGAAGGCGTAGACCTCGCGTCCGACGTAGGCCGCGTTGTAGGCGCCGAAGTACTTGTCCGCGGTCGAAACGAGGCGGTACTCGTACGTGGTGGCGGGCTTGAGCCCCGTCACATGGAAGGTGTGCAGGTCCGACGAGTAGTCGATCTGGCCGTAGGTCGTCTTCCACACGCGGGTGAATTCGGGCGCGCCCTGCTCCCGGTAGTCGAGCGCGGCGCCGCACGGCACCCGGGTGATCCAGTTCACGGTGATCGAGTCCGGCGACGGGTTGAGCAGCCAGGGGCCGTGCAGCGGCACGGTGAAGTCCATCTGGTGGCGGACGCGCTCCGTGGCGTTGGTATCCGGAACCACGACCGCCCGGAACTGCCAGTCCATGTAGTTCGTATAGACGGGTTTTGCCGGTGCCGGCGCATCCGTGTTGCCATCGGCCGCGTGCGCAACCGTGTTCATCAAGAGGGCCAAGAGTACGGCCCGTGCCGCAAAATGCATAGACATCACTTTCTCCATCGACGCTCGGGCCAGTGATCCGATCCCCATCCCGCGAACTTTCGTATGCGTCGGGGAATGCAGACGCCGTCTGGCCTTCCGACGGCCGCATCATCCTACATTTGCGCGAGGGCGGCAAGGCGCAATCCGCGCCCCGCCGCCATTCTCAATTTGGCGTCCTCCTCCGGTCGGGACGGAGCCCGACCCTCCAGTTCCTGAGAGCTTTGGAGGCTACTGCCACTGGCCGGCGTCGAGGTCCGGATCCTGGTAGAGCCCGGTGAGCATCTTCTTCTCGACGACGCCGCCGGTCGCGTCCGCCTTCGGCGGCGG
>CAZYRQ010000319.1:0-3078 GCA_964649455.1 uncultured Lentisphaerales bacterium | reverse complement strand
TCCAGGATCTCCGTGCTCGGCGTGCCGGGATAGCCGACGCCCATCGCAAAACCGGCATCCCGCGCGGCCCAGGCAATGGCCTCGTCGCCGTTGAGCAGCAGACGCTGTGGGTGTGTTTCCATAAGTTCAGGGAAAGTAACCATTCGAAGCCGGATTGTCAAGGACGGGTAGACGGTGACGGGTAGACGGTGGGCAGTGGCGCGTGGCGAGTGGTGGTTGGTAGCGAGAATCGAGGTAATCGGTTCAGTCGATTCCGTCAATTCACTCGATTCTCTCGGCCTCGAATCACAACCGCTGCGGCTCGGCACCTACGCAGGCGAAAAACAAGCGGATTGTTGGAACCTGAAACGAGGAGAGACCTCCCGCAAAAAGGCGGGGCTCAGCCGCGTGGGGCCAGTGTCGCGAGTAGTTCGCGAGCACAGCGGTCGACGACGCCGGTGCGCGCGGCGACGGCTGCGGCGGCCCGCGCACCCAGCGCCTGGCATTCCGCGGGATTGTCGAGCAGGCGGCCCAGTTCGGCTTCCAACCCGCCGGCATCCGCGACCTGGATCAGCGCCTGCGCCGCCAGGAGATCGGCCATGACTGGGCGGAAGTTCTGGGTATGGGGGCCGACGAGCGTCGGCACGCCGCAGAGACACGGCTCGATCATGTTCTGCCCGCCCTTTTCAGGGCCGAGGGAACGCCCGACGAAGACGAGCGCCGCCTGCGGGTAGAAGCCGATGATCTCGCCCGTGGTGTCGATCAGCAGGATGTCGCTGCGGGTGCAGCGCCGCCGCAAGTCGGTGCCAGCGTCGAGGCGGCTCTTGAGCACGGGGTTGAAGCCGGCCGCGCGGATCTGGGCGGCGACCGACTCGCGGCGTTCAAAGTGGCGGGGCACGAGCGCCAGGCGCAGGTCGGGGTGACGGGGTGACAGCCTGCGGTAGATGGCGAGCAGCGCCTGCTCCTCGCCGGGCCAGGTAGAACCGCCGAGCAGAATCTGCCGCCCCGGGCCGAAGTCAAGCTCCCGCAGGAGGTCGGCGGCCAGGCGTTCCTTTTCCGGGCTGCGGCGGGCGACATCATACTTGAAGCTCCCGGTCGTCACGATCCGCGATGGATCCGCGCCGACGGCCGCGAAACGCCGGGCATCGAGTTCCGACTGGACCATGAGGCGGTCGAAGCGGCGCAGTACGGGGCCGAACCAGTAGCGCAGGTTGCGGTAGGTGGTCGCCGTGGCGTCGGACAGGCGTCCGTTGACGAGGAAGAGGGGTAGGCCCTGGCGGGCGCAGAGGCGGATCCAGTTGGGCCACAGTTCGGTCTCGACCAGCAGGCAGGCGCGCGGCCGGAGGGCGGCGAGGGCGCGCCGGACGCAGCAGGGAAAGTCGAGTGGGTTGTAGATGAGGGCATCAGTCGGATCCAGCAGCTTCTCCGCCTCGCGCCAGCCTGTCGAGCTGGTCGTGCTGAGGATGAAGCGTGTCTCAGGTGCGGCCGCGCGCAGGGCGCGTATCAACTGGCCAGCGACGTAGACCTCGCCCACACTGACGGCGTGGATCCACAACGCTCCCGGGCGCAGGCGCGTCGTCAGCTCCGGCGCATAGCGTCCGAAGCGCTGCCGGAAGTGGGCGGCATAGCCGCCCCGCCTACGCATCCGCAGCAGATAGCGGGGGAAGGTGACGGCATAAACGAGGGTAAAGAGGATGTTGTAGAGGATCCAGCGCACGTGGTGAGTCCGGGTTGCATCCCCGCCAGCACGACCGGGACGATGCCTATTGAAGCATGATCGGCGGGCCGGTTCAACGTCCATCTTCCGTCCATCTTCCGGCGTAAGCAATATCTAGGTGATCGGTTGGCCACAGGGGGGGGCGCGAGAAGACAGCGCATGGCGAGGCGGGCGGGCGAGAGGGGTGGGGGTATGGGAGAAAGCACGGAACAAGGTGGCGCAGACATGCCTGTCGGCGCGGACAGGCAGGAATGCCTGTCCTACCTTGTAGCATCTCCAATATCTACAATATCTACAATATCTAGTCCGCTTCGGGTTGACAGAACGCATCCAGCCTGCTAATTTACGCATTCGTTATGGGACAACAGCTACGCAAACGCCTGAAACGCAATCGTCGCGAACGCTACAACCAGCGGGTTCGCGACCGCATCAATCAGGCGCGGAAAACCAAGTAATCCTCCGCCCGGGACAACCGGTACCGGACGACACGGCGCGATGGCCGAGCGGCTAGGCAGAGGTCTGCAAAACCTCGTACAGCGGTTCAACTCCGCTTCGCGCCTCCATTCAAACACCCCATATTTATTGGGGTTTTCTGTTAAAAACGCGGACCCAGGAAAGTCTGCCGTTTTTATGTTTTTTGCGCCTTTAGGCACATAACGGCACATTCCGGCGGTCGAAACTGTCCAGCCAGCCGAGAGGGCGTCCGCCCGCGACCAGTGGCGGCGGTTGTGGTCGGTCGTCTCGGCCGAGTCGAACCCGGCCCGGACGCGGCGCCCTGCCTGCCCCGTTGGGGCGGTAGGCACGCGCGCCAGGGCGCGGATTTCGAGGCTAGGTAGTGGTCGGTCGCGATCTGGTCGGCCAGCGCGCGCTGCTCGATACTGGCCGAGTCGCCGCTGGCCCGCCTGAGGTCGGTCGCGTTCTCGCGGATCTGGTTGCCGGTGTCTCGTCACGGTTCCGTCCCGCTGCGGCCCGACTGGGGCCGCAAACCGGTTATTTATCCGGGCAGGGAGTAAAGTGGCGGGAGCCCTGCCGAAAATCGGCAGATTGTTACGCATGTAGGTGGTGCGGGCTATTTCGCCAGCGCACACCTGCCTGGAGACTGCGGGAGAAGACTTGCTCGTGACTGCCGTATAGGTCAATCGGCTCGGCCTCTTCCTCAAGCGCCGTCAACCGGTCTTGATCTGCGGTAACAATGCACCGAGCGGGAACAATCCGGAACAAGTCTACGCATTTTAGCGTAAGTTTCCCGCTCGGTAAAATGCCGGGTGACGAATGGCCATCGGCGTGCGATATTACCGCTCGGGAACTATGAAGATGAAAACCACAGCACTAGCATCCCATAGGCAATGCCGGAAGCAATCCGGTATCCCGTGGTTGAACTA
>CAZYRQ010000318.1:0-3080 GCA_964649455.1 uncultured Lentisphaerales bacterium | reverse complement strand
CGGCGGCGGCGTGTTCCTGGAGAAGGGGCTCGTCGTCAACACCGTGATCTCCAACAATACCGCGTCCATCACCGGCGGCGGCGTCAGGATGAGCGGCGGCACGCTCCGCAACTGCCTCGTCGCCGGCAACACGATCAACGCCTCCGCCGGCTCCTCGGGCGGCGGCGTCTATCAGACCGGCGGCGCGATCGAGAACTGCACCATCGTCGGCAACACGGCCACGATATCCGGCGGCGGGCTCTACCAGACAAGCGGCACGGCGATCAACTCGGTCTTCTACTACAATGAAGGCGGCAACGTGACGACCACCGGCGGATCGGTGACGCACTCCGGCGCGTCGCCGCTCGTGACCGGCGAGGGCAACACCGCCGCCGAACCGGTGTTTCTGGACAAGGACGCGGGCGACTGGCGCTTCACCTCGCTGGCCACGGACTACATCGACAAGGGAGCGTCCCTCGGCTGGATGTCCGGTGCGCTGGACCTGGCCGGCAGCGGACGCGTCAACGGCGCCGCCCCCGACATCGGCGCGATCGAGTACTATCCTTCGGCGGCGGAGCCGTTTATCGCGAGCTTCTCGTCCGCGACGCTCTCCGGCAGGAGTCCGGTCGTCTGCGATCTGACGGCAGCGATCTCCAAGTTCGCCGTGCAGGACTGCACGTTCATCTGGGATTTCGGCGACGGCACGGCCCCGCAGACCGTTGTCGGTTCGGCCACGGTGCAGCATACCTACACGGCCCCCGGCGCCTTCACCATCACCCTGACGGTCATGCCGCCGGAAGGTTCGGGCGAGACGCAGATCAGCGTGTCGCGCGAAGGTTATGTGACGGTCATTCCGGAGACGTGCTACGTCTCCCCGGAGGGTTCGGGCACCTTCCCCTACGAATCCTGGGAACACGCCGCGAAGAATCTCCCCGAAGCGGTGGCGGTCGGAAGCGACGGCATTCTCGTGACGAACGGCACCTACACGTTCAACGGCGTCAACCTGTCCCGCTCGGTGCGGGTGGCGTCGGTGAACGGCCCGCTGGCCACGATCCTCAAGAGCAGTGCCGCGCAGAACCTGATGGTCGTCAGCCACGACGGGGCCTCGCTCGAGGGATTCACCCTGCGCGACGCGAGTATTGCGGACTGGCTGGAAACAACCGGCGGCGCGGGACTCCGGATCACCGCCGGCACCGCCACGAACTGCATTGTCCGCAACTGCCAGAAGTACTCCTACGGCAACACCTATGTGGGCGGCACCGGCAAACTCTACGACTCGCAGCTCATCAACAACTCCTGCGGCGCGAACTCGAGCATCGGCTCCGCCCTGTACGTGACGGGCCAGGGTCTGGTCTCCAGGTGCATCGTCACCAACAACACCTCGTTGCAGACGACGACCGGCGATGTCGGCGGCGTCGGACTGGTCGCCGCCGGCGGGGTCGTCACGAACTGTCTCTTCGCCGACAACCGCCTCACGCGGGAGAACGGCCGCGCCGGCGTCTGGGTCTGCGGCGGTCTCGTCACGCACTGCGTGGTATCCAACAACTTCGCCACCTCCTTCTACGGCGGCGCGCTGGTGACGAGCGGCAGATTGCGCAACGCGCTCCTGGCCGGCAACCGCTGCACCGGTTCCGCGGCCGGGAACGGCGTGGGCGGGCTCATGCTTGCCGGCGGCGTCGCGGAATCGCTGACGATCGTGGCGAACGAGTCGTCCGTCAGCGGCGGCGGCGTGCGCCAGACCGGCGGTGTCCTGCTCAATACGCTGGTCTACGGCAACACCTCGCCGCTGGAGTGCGACATCCAGGGCGGCGTGCGGTCGAACACCTTCTCGACGGTCGCCATGGACGGCGCCGACTGTCTCGGCGGCGACCCGCAGTTCAACGATCCCGCCTCCGGCGACTGGACGCTCTCGGTGCTGTCGCCGGCCAAGGACGCCGGTCTCTTCCAGGAGTGGATGACCGGCGCCGGGGATCTGAACGGCCTGGCCCGCGTGCAGGGCGAAGCGGTCGACATCGGCGCCCATGAGGTGGACGCCTCGATCCCCATGCCGTTCTCGGCCGCGTTCTCCATCACCGGTTACGAGAAGCTCGGGGATGGCGACACGCGCATCACGTTCGAGGCGACCACCGTCGGAGGTACGGGACCGATACGCTATTATTGGACGTTCGGCGATGCCGCGCCGGAGACGGAGACGATGACGGAGACGGCCGTGATTTTCCACGACTACGCGCCGGGCGCCTACACCGTGACCCTGCGCGCGGTCGACGTCGGCGGCGGCGCGGAAGCCGACACGGTGATCCGCCCGGACTACGCGGTCGCGCTCCCCGAGACGTGCTATGTGGCGCAGGGGGCGGGCGTGACTCCGAAATATCCCTACGTGTCGCCAGAGACCGGCGCGGCGGGCCTCAAGGCGGCGCTCGATGTCGGCTGCGAGGAAGTGGTCGTCTGCCCCGGCACGTACACGATCTCCGAAGCCATCGGCGTCGGACGCGCGGTGACGATCCGCGGCCAGTCCTCCGATCCGGAACTGGCCGTCATCTTCGCCCCGGCTACGGCGGGACTTCGCGTGATGAACCTCAACCATGCCGACGCCGTGCTGAGCGGCATCACGCTGACGGGCGGCAACATGTCAGAGGGATATGGCGGAGGCGCGGTGCTCAATCTGACCGCCGGAACGGTCACCAACTGCGTGCTCGCGGGTGGATGGAACTACTACAACTCCAGCACGCTGATGTACGGCGGCATGATCGTCGACTCCGTCATCCGCAACGCGTCCGCCGGGCACAGCACGCAGGCGGCGAGCGCGCTGACGATCTACGGCGGCCTCGTCGACCGGTGCGTCATCACCAACAATACGACGACCGCGACCTCCGACGGCAACACCCGCGGCGAGGCGGTCGGCCTGAACGGCGCGACGGCAATCCTGCGCAATTCGCTGATCGCCTACAACCGGGGACACGAGGCGGCGGGCGTGAGGGTGATCGCCGCGCTGGAATTCTCCAACTGCACCGTCGTCACCAACCAGGCGCGCGTCAAGTGCGCGGGCGTCCGCTGCGACGGACGTCCGCAGATCTGCGCCAACAACATTGTCTGGGGCAATG
>CAZYRQ010000317.1:0-3082 GCA_964649455.1 uncultured Lentisphaerales bacterium | reverse complement strand
GGCGGGGTGACCGCCCCCAGCGTGGTCATCAGGCAGACGACGATGCCGAACCAGATCTTCACCAGTTCGGCGGTCGCGCCCGGGGCCAGGAGACCACCGCCCGCGAGCGGCTGCAGCCAGCCGTCGAGCGGAAGCTGCGAGAAGAGATCCGCACCGATCTGCTGCACCAGCGGATCGAAGAGCGGCAGGGAGATCAGCAGGAAGGCGAGCGCGTCCATCAGGCAGCCGCCCAGGAAGTAGCAGGCCATCATCAGCAGGAAGATCATCACCGGCGCCATCTGCAGCCGCGCGACCCATTCGGCCAGGAGGAAGGGCAGGCGCGTGAGGACGAGGAAGCGCCCGAAGACCGTGGCGCCCGCGAGGATCAGGAAGACCATGGCCGTGATGCGCAGCGTGGCGTTGAGCGCCTTGAGGAAGGCGCGCCACGGGAGGCGTCCGCGCGCCGCGCAGCCGAGGATGCCGAGCAGGGCGCCGAAGCCGGCCGCCTCGGTCGGCGTGACCCAGCCGGAGAACATGGCCGTCATGATCACGCCGAAGAGGAGGGCCACCTCGGCCACGGGCGGCAGGGCCGCCAGGCGGCTGGCGCGCGAGCCGCGGTGACCGGCGGGCGCCCAGCCGGGATGGCGCCAGAGGATCGCCTTGACGACCAGGACCAGGGCGAGCGTCAGCAGCAGGCCGGGCACCAGGACGCCGGCGAAGAGCTGGCCGATGCTGACTCCGGTGTAGAGGCCGTAGACCACCAGCACGATGCTGGGCGGGATCATCACGCCGAGGGTCGAGCCGACGGCGATGCTGCCGCCCTTGAGCTCGGGGTGGTAGCCGGCGCGGGTCATGGGGCCGGAGGCGACGGCGCTCATCGTCGCGGCGGTGGCCGTGTTCGAGCCGCAGATGGCCGAGAAGCCGGCCGAGGCGAGGAGCGTGGTCGTCGCGAGCCCGCCGCGCCGGTGGCCGAACCAGGCCTCGGCGGCATGGAAGAGGCGGTCGCTGTAGCCGGCCTGGAAGATGACTTCGCCCAGCAGCACGAAGAGCGGGATCACGGTGAAACCGTAGTTGGAGAAGACGCTCCAGATTTCAGCGCCGGTCGATCCGCCGAGCAGGGCGCCGAACGTGGCCGGCGGATTGAGCGCCAGCAGCCCGGCGAAACCGCTCAGCAGCATCGCCAGACCGGGCGACATGCCCATGAAGAGCACCAGCAGCAGCATGACGGCGATGCCGACAAAGCCGAGAGTGGTCGGTTCCATCACCCCTCCTCCACATCGCTGCGGATGCTGTTGACGGGGCGCGTACGCCGCAGCGCGGCCTTGGCCTCGGCGTCCAGGCTGCCGTGGCCGAGAACCAGCAGGACGAAGTCGGTCAGGAAGGAGACCGCCAGCAGCAGCAGGCCGAGGGTGGCGGCGTACATGAGCCAGGGATAGGGCAGCTTCAGCGTCTCGGAGACTTCACCCGCACGCAGCAGCGTGCCGGCACGCCGCGCCATCTGCAGCGCCAGCACGATCATCAGCAGGGCGCCGGCCAGGACGTTGACGGCGCCGAGCCGCCGTTGGACGGCCGGGGAATAGCCGCGCGTGAAGAGATCCAACTCGACGTGGCCCCGGCGCCGCTGCGTCTCGGCCAGGGCAAGGGCGGCCAGCAGCGCCCCGGCGAGTCCGCTGAGCTCGTATGTCGCGCTGATCGGGTGACCAGCCATCCGGAAGACGACATTGAGCCCGGAGAGCAGCACGAGGCTGGCGAGCAACAGCGCGGAGACGGCCATGCCGGCACGGCAGAGGCGCGCTTCGGCCTGGATTAGACGAATATGCATGGCGGCTCAGCGGCGCGTCGTGATGAAGTCGATGACCGCCCGCCCGTCGATGCCCTTCGCCGCCATGCGGGATACGTAGTCGTCGATCAGCGGCTGCGCCGTCGCCCGCAGGGTGGACGCGTCGGTCTCGTCCGGCACCGTCACGGTCAGGTTGCGGTTCGTGCGCGACCAGGCGAGCGCCTCCTCCGCGTGGCGGTCGACATAGCGACCGGTCCACTCGGCCTGCTCGCGGTACAGGTTGTCGAAGACGGCTTTGACGTCGGCCGGCAGCGCCTCGTAGGACGAGCGGTTCATCACCACGGCGAAGCTGATCACGCAGAGGTCGGTCTTGAACACGTGGGGGCAGTAGGCGGCGTAGTTCATGTCCTTGAGCACTTCGGCCGACGAGACATTGCCCTGCACCACACCCTTCTGCAGGGCATCGGGCACATCGGACTGCGGCATGGCCACGGGACGCGCGCCGAGCCGCTTCATGACCTCGGCCCCCGTCCCGGACGAGCGCAGGGGGAGGTTGGCGAGGTCGGCCAGCGACGCGACGGGCTTCGCGCTCATGACGACGGCCGGCGGGCAGGTGAAGGCCGTCAGCACCTTGACGGACTTGAACTCGTCCGGGTTGAAGGTGGCGAGGAGGTCGGCCAGCACCAGGCTGGCGCGCGCCGCGTCCGGAAAGAAGTGGGGCAGGTCGACCGCCTCCGAGACCGGGAAGCGTCCCGGCTGGTAGCTCATGGCGAAGTTGCCGATGTCGGCCGTGCCGGCCACGACGCCGTCGAAGATATCCTTGGCGCCCAGCAGCGTGCCGCCGGGATAGGTGTTGATGCGGACCCGGCCGCCCGTGCGGCGCTCGACCTCCTGCTTCCAGTGTTCCATCTGCACGCAGGGAAAAGTCGAGGACGGCGGGAAGTTGGCGTAGTTAAGCGTGATCACGCGCGTGGTTCCGCCATCGGTTTCCTGCGCACCACGTCCGCATCCCATCAGCACCGCAAGGCCGCCTGCCAACAGTAAACGAAGCGTCTTCATCATGGAGTGAACCTTTACAATGTTTCTACAGGTAGAAACAAGCATAGCACCCTACCCCGCTCCTCGGCAATGGTAATTTTTACCGGACTATACCGCGAATGAGCTGGCCATGGAACGAGGCGCCCGGCTATACTGGATCCATGTTCGGTCTCCACGCACACGGAGCGCCGAGCGGGAACGACCATGCCTACATCCGCACCCATCATCGCGCTCGAGAAGGTCTGCTGCGGCTACGGGGCGCAGGAGGTGCTGCACAACGCCACC
>CAZYRQ010000316.1:0-3087 GCA_964649455.1 uncultured Lentisphaerales bacterium | reverse complement strand
GCATTGGCCAGCCCGGCCGTGCCTGGCGCCGCCACGAAATCCATCCCGATCCGCCGCGGGGCCCCGCCCCTTCCGCGCCAGGTTGCGCACGGTCGCCACCCGTGGCGCGGGCCGGGCAATCCCCCGTGCCGGGACGACGCGCGCGCCGTGGCGCGGCTGTGCGGTCCCCGGAGGTAAATCCCGGACTTGCAAAACAAACTGTCAAATAGAGCGAGACTGTTCCCGGCGGCGTCCCTGCGACATTTTGTCCAGGGGGAACCATTGAAGCGTGGCTGACCTGCATGCAGACGAGGGTCAGCCACGCCCCCCCCCATCGCGTGGCCGTGGCTGACCTCATGGGCGCCCCCCCTAAAGGGGGGGGTGCGCCACACGAGGGTCAGCCACGGTACCACGGCGCTTATGGGCCACGGTGTGGCTGGAAAGAAAACGAGGTCGGCCACAGGGTCGGCCACGCAGGTCAGCCACGCTGTGTTTTCAGGAATCAGCATGGGGTTTGCCCTCCCTGGAACTGACCTCGTGGAAGATCCTGTCGGCGATATCCTTGCTGCATCCGGCCAGCGCGCGGAACCTTCGCAGGGGGATTCCTGGGTTCTCGATGGACAGACGCCGCACCCGCTCCTCGGTGTCTTCGGGCCGGCTTCCCGGCAGGCCGACCATCTTGGCGCCGCGCGCGCCGAACCACTTCTCGACTCCGCTGTCGCCGCCGGGTGCGAGCCTCTCGATCTCCAGAGCTACATCGGCGAGCTGCACTTTGGCGTTGGACTGGCGCAGGGCGGCGGCCACAAGCGTGCATGCCTCGCGCTGCGTCTGCGGCCCATTGGCCAGCACATCGCAAAGCGCCTCGCGCACCGCCCGCGGATCGCAGCGCACAGCGCCCTGCCTGCGCGCGGTCTCGACGGTTTCCGGGGTGGCCGTCATCCACTCGATATAGGGCATGGTGGACGCGCCCTCGGTGAAGGGATCGGCCCAGGCGAAGCGCCAGTTCCAGCCGGTGTCGTTGACCTTGTCGAGGTTGGATTTGACGACGAAGAAGCGCCGCTCGTCGTTCTCGCACTTCTCGATCATGGATGCCACGCGGACGCCGGCGGTCATCTGGTGCGAGCCTGCGATGGCGTCCATGGGATCGCCGTCCCCCTGGCCGCTCTTGCGCAGGTGCGCGACGACGACGACGGCGGCCCCCGTGGCGCGGGCCAGGCGGGTCAGCGCATTGAGCAGGATGCGCACGTCCTGTGCGCCGTTCGAGTCGCTGTCCTCGGGTGCGAAGGCGGCGAAGGTGTCGACGACGATCAGGTCGAACCGGCGCTCGACGGCGGTCTGTGTCAGGAGGTCGATGTGCTTGGCCAGATCGAGAGGATCGAATGTCTTGGTGTCAGCGAATACCGACCACCAGACGCGCTGGAGATTGGCCTTGGCGGCCTTGAGGCGCGGCAGGAGCACGCAGGAGGCGTCGTCCTCGCGGGCCAGGAGCAGGACGTTGCCGGGCGTGCCGGGCTGCCCGTCGGGCATGGGGCGGCCCGTGGAGACGCGGGCGGCGATGTCGCAGATGAGGAAGGACTTGCCGAGCCCCTGCTTGCCGGCGATGAGCGACGGCATGCCGCGGGGGATGACGCCGGGCCAGAGCCAGAGGATCTGGCGCTCGGGGGTGTCGGAGAAGGTCTGGAGATCAAAAGCGGGTGCGGCCTGTGCGACTGGCGAATCGCACATCTGGCCGGTGTCCGGATTGTGCGAAGGGTGTGCGCCCTGTGCGACTGGCATTCGCATAATGCCCGAGATGTCCACTCCGGGGTGGATGTCCGAATCGGGGTCGTCACCATAGCCTGCCTCCCGGAGCGAGCGTGCGGCTGCCTCGTAGTCGCCGTTGTGGGTGAGCAGTGTGTAGACGGAGAAGGGCGAATAGGCCCGGTTGGCCTCGAATGGCGCGGCGTTGGCGCTGAAGACGTAGAATGACTGTCCGTTGAAGGTGGCCGAGTGGTTGCCGGAGGATTTGCCGGGCCTGCGCCAGAGCTCGTTTTCGCCCGATGCGCCCATGCGCTGCCAGCCATGTGCTTGCAGCACGGGTGCGATCTCGCCACGCTCGTTGAACGCGTCTCCAGGCCGCGCGCCCTGGATGCCTGCAGACGCGTCCAGCTGGCCCGCAGGGCGCGTTGGCGCCTCCGTCGGCACTTGGGCCGCCAGGGCTTCGAGAAGGGCCGTGGAAACGGTTTCCGTGGCCTCTGGCGCATCGAGGATGGCGGCCATCCGGTGCGGGCGGTCTGGCATGTCGTCGCCCTTGCGGTTCCACGTCCCCGGCAAGCGGCAGATGCGGGCGGCGTTCGCCACCGAGAGGTCGATATGCACCTTCCCGTCCGAAAGCGGCTGCAGCGCCTGGAGACACCGCTGCACCAGGCCGTTGTCGCCGGACGGCAGGTCGATGCGGTAGAGCAGGTAGCAGCCGTTCCCGGAATCCACCACCACGGGTTGCGGCCAGCCCATCGAGGCGAGGCCCTCGCGCATCTCCATCGTCCGGTCGAACGCCAGGGTCTTCTCGGCATCGGTGGCGCTGATGCCGGCGGGGCGCACGGGATCGATGTCGATGAAGAGCCACCGCCGGCGCGGAACTTCCGCGTTGCCGGCGCTCTGATTGCGCCGCGCGACGACAAGCCGGTTGGCCGCCCGGGCCAGCAGCGCGGGGTCGACGGGGTTGATCGTCGTGTAGACGCCCGCGGCCGTGGCGATCTCCGCCAGTGCGCGGGGCACCTCGGCGCGGTGTTCGTAGTCGAAGTAGCCCGACTCGACATGGGGACGACGGTAGCTGGCGCGCTCGGCGTCGAGAACCCGGATCTCGAACACGTCGCCCGGCTGGAACAGCAGTTCCAGCGCACGGATGATCTCCACGGCGCGGCCCGCCGCTTCCGCAATGGGGGTGTTTGCGGCGCTCATGACGCGATGTGAAGTCGGGTCATGCGACATGGCAAACACTCCCAAGATCGCGGAACGCCTGGGTAAAGGCGTCGCGGTTCGGCCCGATGTAGATGACGGCCTGTCCCTGAAGAGGCGCGGACACCTTGTCCGGGTGCCAGAACTTGACGCGCCCAGCCGGGAAGCAGA
>CAZYRQ010000315.1:0-3090 GCA_964649455.1 uncultured Lentisphaerales bacterium | reverse complement strand
GAAACGCAAGCGGGCGCGCGGCGAGACCGGCCCGAAGATCGGCTTCATCCTGCGCCAGAACATCCTGCTGGCAACGCTGGGCGACGATCCCGACGCCGTCCACGACCTCGACCGCCGACTGACTTCCAAAGCCCCGCTCGCCCCGCTCTTCGCCGACGATCTCGAACCCTGGAAACGCACCGGCTGCGCGCCCCACCGCGCCTGGGTCTCGCCCGCGCTCAGCCCACTGCCGCTGCCGTTCAACCACCCCGCCGAGGCGCGGCTGACGCGCTTCGACGCGGATCGCATCGGCCTGGATCTGGCGCTCCCGCTCGCGGCGCAAGACAGCGCGGCAGGCGCGCGCGTGGGGTTGACCGCCAGTTGCGCCGCGGCCGACGCCCTGGCTGCCGACGCGGCCTGCGCCCTGCTCCTGCTG
The DNA here is from genome assembly GCA_964649455.1 of uncultured Lentisphaerales bacterium. Taxonomy (GTDB): domain Bacteria; phylum Verrucomicrobiota; class Kiritimatiellia; order RFP12; family JAAYLN01; genus JAAYLN01. Next base: position 2,675 of record CAZYRQ010000315.1, on the reverse strand, counting down.
CCCGGCGCGGCGGCGCGGGAAGGTCTGCTGAGCCTGCTGCCCGCGCTCGGCGAGGCCTGGCGCACCGCCGTCGATGGCAGGAGCGCCGCGCTCTACCTCACCACGCAGCCGCTCGGCGGGCGCATTTTCGGTCTCGCCGTCCCGGCCATCACGCTGCTTTACCCCGAGCCATCTATCGCCTCCAATGCCGTACCGCAAGCCATCGAGGCCGTCTCCAAAGCCCTCTCCCTCAAGCTGCGCACCCAACCGTCAGGCGACAGCGCCACCGGCCGCCTGCTGGTCGATTGGCTCGGACGCAGCAAGTACATCCGGCTCGCCCCCGAGGATTGCGTGGCCATCGAGACGCCGCCCGGCTGGCTGACCCTCTGCAGCTCGGCAGCCAGCCTCGACGCCCAGCGGCAGGGCGGTGCGCCGGCCGGCGGCGGCGCCTGGAGGGCATTGTTCGACAGCCAGCTCGCCGCCGCCGGTTCCGACGGGCTCGACGGTTTCGCCTGGATCGACCTCGCGCGCACGGCCTACGAACTGCGCCAGATCCACGCCGTCTACCGCCTGGCCACCTCGCTGGGCGCCCTCCGCGTGACGGAGCAGGAATCGGCGGCCATGGCGCAGGCGCACACGCTGCTGGACGCGCTCGACATCGCCGGATCCCTCGCCATCGCATGGCGCGGGGATGCATCACGCATGCGGATCGGGGTGGAATTGAGCGCCCCCTGACGGTCAGAAGTGGATATGGAGCAGTTTCTGGGGCGTGTGAACGTAAGGACAAACCATGAAGAAACGTAAACCCCGCACCACTACACATGCACGCTCCCGGGCACCGGCCAGTTGCCGGCTCGTCGGCGGCATCCCCACGCTCATGGCGGGTGCCAAGCCCCTGCCCGCGCCCATCTTCTGTCTCATGGGCGACCAGGCGCAGCGCGACGAGGTGGTCACGGCGCTCTACCGCCACGGCGTCGGAGCCTTTGCCACGCGCAATCCCATTGCCGTCGGCCACGAACCGTCCACGCGGGCGAGCATCGACACGCTGCTCCGTCACCTCGCCCATGTCGCGCAACTAGCGCCGCGCGCGCGGCTGGTGGCCGACTGCGGCATTGGGCCGGCGTCGGAGTGGCTCCTGGCCCACCCGCATGAGGGCTACCTGTCCGCGGACAACCGCATCCTCTACCTGCCCGACGGCCCGGGCAGCTCATCGGGACGGATGCTGCAGGTGCCCGGTTCCACACCGCGCGATGTAACGGCGGAAACCTGGCAGGATGTGCCCGTGGAGCAGATCTACGGCAGACGCCGCGTCTCGCCTTTCTCCATGGCCTTCGCGGAGGCCGCCGCCGCCAATCTCGACCGCCTGCTCCGGCAGATCGACGCGGCGGGGCTCGCGGCGCAACTGGCCGGCGTCTTCCTCGGCTGCTACATCTACGGCGAGTGGAACCTCGGCATCCAGGCGCCCGACCACAGCCGCGCGGCCCTGCGCTACTTCCGGGGCTTCCTGAAGCGCAAGTACGGCACGGTCGCCGAACTGCGGCGCGCCTGGGCGGATGATGCGGTGAACTTCGGCACGGCCCGTCCCCCGCGCGACTACTCCAGCACCGACCAGCCGCCCCTGCGCCTCGCTACGCCGCGGCTCTTCGACTACCGCTGCGCCGAGGCCGAGGCCCTGGCTACGCAGTTCGCCACCCTGGCGCGCGCGGTCAAGCGCCATGCGCGCCACCTGGTGGTCGGCGGGTTCTTCCCCGGCTGCAGTTCGCCGCAGAGCGACTGGCGCTGGCTGGCCCAGCGGGCCGAGGTCGATTTCGTCGCCACGCCACTGGCCTACGAGAACCGCGGCCCCGGCGGCGGCGTCAGCAGCCAGTCGCCCTTCTGCGAAAGCCTCGCCGCGATCGGCAAGGTCTTCTTCGACGAGATCGACACGCGGACGCGGGTCGCCGACATTGCGGGCAACGGACGCTACGGGCGCGCGCGAACGGTCGCCGAATCGGTCGGGCTCCTCTGGCGCGACGCCGGCCAGATGCTGGTCCGCGGCCATCACGGCTGGTGGCTCGACTTCGGCAACAACCGCCAGCCGCCCTACTGCTGGCATCTCGAACCCGCGTTCCTCGCCTTCCACCAGCGTTTCAGCGAGATCTGGGCCACGCTTCCCGACCTCGACCGGCGTCCGTGGGCCGAGGTCCGATGCTTCATACCCTCGGCCGCCGCACGCGACTACCAGATCCTCTATCCGGCCGATTATCAGCGCCACACCGAATGGACGCTGGCAGGACTCCCCGTGGCTTTCGACAGCCTGGAGAACCTGATCGAGGGCCGTACCCCGCCCGGACGCTTCTCCATCATCTACGGAGCCGCCACGTTGACGGCGGAGCAGTCTACCGCGCTGGCGCGGCGGCTCCGGGGCCATGGCGGCACCGTGCTCTGGATGGGCGGCGCGGGGCTCTGCGCCCCCGGGCGCATGCCCGACGACTCGCGGCTCGACGGCCTGATGCCGCTGCAGCACCGGCTGTCGGGCTTTGCCCGTCCGATCGAGCCGGAGGGCCGCCTCACCCCCGAGGGGCGCCAGTGGCTCGGACTCGACCGGCCGGTGCGGCCCATCGGCCAGTACCACCGCGCCTTCACCAGCGGCTTCTCCTTCATCTCCGAGAAACTGGGCGTGCCGATGCCCCGCCTCGCGGTCAACGGATTGCTGA
>CAZYRQ010000314.1:0-3096 GCA_964649455.1 uncultured Lentisphaerales bacterium | reverse complement strand
CGTGCCGATGACGGCCTCCTTGGCGAAGAGTCCCGAGAAGAGGGCCACCGTGGCGGGCCAGTTGGCGGGCTCGACGCCCATGGGTTCGAAAACCGGGGTCAGGGTGGTGCCCACCGAGGCCAGCAGGGAGTTGCGGGTGTTCTCGTTGCCGAGCGAGCCGTCCCGGCCGAGGGTGTTGAGGAGGCCCAGCAGCAGCACCATCGGCACGATCACCTTGCCGGCGCGGAAGATGAACGTGCGCAGCCGGTCCCAGACGTTGAGCAGGATGTACTTCGGGCGCGGCAGGTGGTAGGGCGGCAGTTCCATGATGAAGTGCGAGGGGGCGCCCGTGAAGAGCGTGCGCTTCAGCAGCAGGCCGGTCAGGACGCCCAGGAGCATGCCCGTCACATAGATGCGGAAGACGAGGCGGCCGGGATTGTCGGCGAAGAAGGCCGCGCCGAAGACGACATAGACGGGCAGCTTGGCGCCGCAGGACATGAAGGGGGTCATGAAGATCGTCAGGAACCGGTCGCGCCGGCTCTCGAGCGTGCGCGTGGCGAGGATCGCCGGCACGCTGCAGCCGAAGCCGACGAGCAGCGGCACGAACGACTTGCCGGGCAGGCCCAGCCAGCCCATCGCCCGGTCCATGACGAAGGCCGCGCGGGCCATGTAGCCCGAATCCTCCAGCAGGGCCAGGCAGAGGAACATGAAGAAGATCGGCGGCAGGAAGGTCGCCATCGTCTGGAACCCGGCGCCGAGCCCGTCGGCGACCAGAGCGATGGCGACGGGCGGCACGCGCAGCCGTTCGAGGATCAGGCGCGGCACCTCTACGAAGAGCGTGCCGCCGAGCAGGTCGAAGCCGGCGATGAAGGCGCCGCCGACCACCTGCGTCAGCCAGAAGACGACGAACATCACCAGCAGGAAGAAGGGGATGCCGAGCCAGCGGTCGAGAATCCAGCGGTCGACCCGCTGGGTGGAGTAGACACGGGCGTGGCGTTTGCGGACCACGTCGCTGCAGAGGCCCTGGATGACGGCGTAGCGGCCATTGGCGAAGGCCTCGTCCGCGAACTCGCCGGAGGCGGACTTGATCCGCGCCTCGGCCTCCGCGAGCACGCCTTCGGTGACCGCACCCTGCATCCGGGCGAGAATGGCGGGGTCGGCCTCGATCAGTTGGATGGCGAGCCAGCGGGCGGGCAGCTTCAGGCGGTCGGCGGCCGCTTCGCAGGCCGGCAGCAGCCGCCCGATCTCCTGCTCGACCACGGGGGCATAGATGAACGCCAGAGCGGGAGGCGCGGGGTGTGCGAGCGTCTCCTCGATCTTGCGCATGAGCGCCTGGATCCCCGCGCGGCTGCGCAGATCCCCCGCGCAGACGGGCGCGCCCAGATGCCGCTCCAGATGCCGGAGATCAATGGCGATCTGGCGGTCTTCCGCGATGTCCATCATGGTCAGGACATGCAGCGTCGGCACCCGGAGCTCCGCCAGGAGCAGCGTCAGGTAGAGGTTGCGCTCGAGGTTGGAGCCGTCGATGACGTTGATGAAGAGATCCGCGCCGCCGGCGAGGACGACGTCGACGGCCACGCGCTCGTCCTCGCTCGTGGCCATCAGGGAATAGATGCCCGGCAGGTCGACGACGGCGAGGCGGGTTCCGCCGGGCAGCAGGCAGAGCCCCTCCTTGCGCTCGACGGTCACGCCCGGCCAGTTGCCGATCGTCTGGCGCGATCCCGTCAGGGCATTGAAGACGGTGGTCTTGCCGGCGTTCGGATTTCCAACGAGGGCAACCGTGAAGTCGCTTCGCATACGGAGCTTCAGACGGCGTCGACTTGAACCACGGCGGCCTCGGCCTTGCGCACCGAGACGTTACAGCCGCGCACTTCGAGCTGGACGGGATCGCCGAGCGGCGCCGCGTTGATCAGCCGGATCGTGGTGCCGCGCGTCAGCCCCAGCGCCAGCAGCTTGCCGCGGTAGGCGCGGTTGCCTGCTTCGTAGCCCGTGATCCGGGCGCGCATGCCTGGTGAAAGATTGCTGATGGTCATCGGAAATCCTTGCGGTGCATCTGGTGCCCTGTTGACGGAACACAGGATATTAGACTGGGCTAACATTGTCAATGGGCAACTCTGGGGGCTGAATTCTGGTTGGCACAGGAGCGCGCGGGAAGCGCACGGATTATAAGGCGAACAGGAAATCCGGCATTCCCTCTCCGGGGCGGGCGTGCTATTCTATTCCGTTTCAGGAACCGATTCCTATGGACAAGCATTACGATCCTGCCCTGATCGAGCAGAAATGGTACGCGTGGTGGGAGCAGAACGGCTGCTTCACCGACTCCGCCGACCGCGGTGGCGAGCCCTACTCCGTCGTCATTCCCCCGCCGAACGTCACCGGCATCCTCCACATGGGGCATGCCCTCAACAACACGATCCAGGACATCCTCGTCCGGTGGCGCCGCATGCAGGGGCGCAACACGGTCTGGATCCCGGGCACCGACCATGCCGGGATCGCCACGCAGAACGTCGTCGAGAAGGCGCTGCGCAAGGAGGGGACCAGCCGGCGCGACCTGGGGCGCGAGGCCTTCGTCCAGCGCGTCTGGGCGTGGCGCGGGGAGTACGGCGGCACGATCGTGCGCCAGCTCCGCCGCCTCGGCGCGAGCTGCGACTGGTCGCGCGAGCGCTTCACGATGGACGAGGGGCTCAGCGCGGCCGTCGCCGAGGTCTTCTGCCGCCTCTACGACGAGGGGCTGATCTACCGCGGCAACTACATCGTCAACTGGTGCCCCCGCTGCCACACGGCGCTGGCCGACGAGGAGAGCGAGCACCAGGAGACCCGCGGCCACCTCTGGCACATCCGCTACCCCATCGAGGGCGGCGGCTTCGTCACCGTCGCCACGACGCGGCCCGAGACGATGCTCGGCGACACGGCCGTGGCCGTCAACCCGAAGGACGAGCGTTACAAGGAGCTGCTGGGGCGTAAGGTGATCCTGCCGCTGCTGAACCGCCCCCTGCGCGTGGTGGCCGACGACTATGTCGATCCCGCCTTCGGCACCGGCGTCGTCAAGATCACTCCCGCCCACGACCCCAACGACTTCCTCGTCGCCCAGCGCCACCAGCTGGAGGCGATCGACGT
>CAZYRQ010000313.1:0-3132 GCA_964649455.1 uncultured Lentisphaerales bacterium | reverse complement strand
CGCCACTCGGGCGCGCATGCCGCCTGGCTCGCCTCGCTGCGCGGCGACGGGCGCCATGTCCGTTGGGAGCAGCCCGAGGATCTCCGTCAGCTCGCGGACGCCCTGGCGGCCTGGCGCCGGCCGCTCGTCATGGGCCATGCCGCCGACTGCCGCCTGGTCTTCCGGCTCAGCGAGCCCGGCCGCCCGGAAGCCACCGGGGCCTGCTGGAGGCTCACGGCCGCCGTGAAACAGGCGCGGGAGCCCGGCGCCTGGTCGCTCTGGCGTCTCGACCAGGCGCCGCCCCTCGTCCGCGAGTACGGGCTCACGGCGCTCGGACAGGCCGTCACCCTCTGCCCCTGCCTGCGGGCGCATGCGCCCGAGGCGACGGAGCAGGGCGTTCCGCTCGACACGGGCGAGGCCTACAACTTCCTCTCGCACGATATCGACGTGCTGCGCGCGGCGGGCTACGAAATCGAGACCCCGGACTGGTGGCGGGCGCAGGGCGACGCGAATCCCGTGCGGCTGCGGGCGCTGCTGGATGCGGCCTTCAACGACCCCGGCAGCTTCGCGCGGCTCGGTCTGGACCAGCTCGCCGAGGTCAACTGGACGCTGGTGCTGGGCGACCATGCCGTCACGCCCGGCCAGCTCAAGGACCTGCTGGCCGCCAACGAGCCGCTGATCCGCTGGCAGGGACGCTGGATGGCCATCGACCGGAGCGCCGCGGCTGCCGCCCTGCGGCAGCTCAAGGAGCGCCAGGGACGGCCGACGACCCTCCGTGAACTGCTCAAACTGGCCATCGGCGGGGGCACGGTGGATGGCGTGCGTATCGACACCGGCGCCTTCGGCACGCAGGGGGCCAGCGGCGACCTCATGCGCCGCCTGCGCGGCGAGGCGGGGATCGAGCCGCTGCCCGCGCCGGAGGCGTTCCACGGGGAGCTGCGGCCCTACCAGGAGCGCGGCCTCGCCTGGCTGGCCTGGCTCCGCCAGTGGGGGCTCGGCGCCTGCCTCGCCGACGACATGGGTCTCGGCAAGACCATCCAGGCGCTGGCCCTCTTCCAGCATGTGCGGAACCTCGGCGCCACCCGGCCGATCCTGCTCGTCTGTCCGCTCTCGATCATCGCCAACTGGGTCTACGAGGCGTCGCGTTTCACGCCCGGCCTGACCGTGCTGACCCATTACGGCGCCTCCCGCGCGCCCGGCAGGCTGCTGCAGGAGGCGGCGCAGCGCCATGACCTCGTCGTCACCAGCTACACGCTGCTCTGCCGCGATTTCGCGGCCCTCAACCGCGTCCAGTGGTCGATGGTCGTGCTCGACGAGGCACAGAACATCAAGAATCCCGCCACGCTGCAGTCGCGCGCGGCGCGCGCGCTGACCTCCGATTTCCGCCTCGCCCTGACGGGCACCCCCGTCGAGAACCAGGTCGGGGATCTCTGGGCGCTGATGGACTTCCTCAATCCCGGCATGCTGGGGACGCACGCGCTCTTCAACAAGCGTTTCCAGCGTCCGATCCGCACCGGCGTCGACACCGGCGCGCGCGCGACGCTGCGGGAGATCACCGCGCCCTTCATCCTGCGGCGGCTGAAGCGCGATCCCGGCATCATCGCCGACCTGCCCGAGCGGGTGGAGAACAAGGTCTTCTGCAGCCTGACACCCGAGCAGGCCGCGCTCTATGCCGCCGAGCTGCGCCGCCTGGACGAGGGGCTGGATGGCGCGGATGGGTTGGCGCGGCGCGGCCTCGTGCTGGCCACGCTGACGCGCCTCAAGCAGATCTGCAACCACCCGGCGCACTACGAGGGCGGCCTCGGAGGCGTCCGGCTGGAGACCCTGGAGGCCGAGGATTCCGGGGAACTGCCGGCGCCCGAACCGTCGCGGTCCGGAAAGCTGGCGCGTTTCGCCGCCCTGGTCGAGGAGGTCGTCGCCAATGGCGAGTGCGCGCTGGTCTTCACCCAGTACGCCGTGATGGGCGCGCTCCTGCAGAAGCACCTGCGCGAGCTGCTGGGAAGCGAGATCCCCTTCCTGCACGGCGGCGTGCGTCGCGAGGCCCGCACCGCGATGATCGCGCGCTTCCAGTCCGGGGACGGGCCGCCCGTCTTCATCCTGTCGCTCAAGGCCGGCGGCACGGGGCTCAACCTGACGCGCGCCAACCACGTCTTCCACTACGACCGCTGGTGGAATCCCGCCGTCGAGAACCAGGCGACCGACCGCGTCCACCGCATCGGGCAGACCCGCGGCGTCTTCGTCCACAAGTTCATCTGCTCGGGTACGCTGGAGTCGCGCATCGACGCGCTGATCGAGAGCAAGCTCGCGCTGGCCGAGGATCTCGTCGGCAGCGGCGAAGGCTGGCTCGCGCAGCTCTCGAACGACCGGCTCCGCGAAGTGCTGGCGCTCTCGGCCGACGCCGTGGCGCCGGACGAGGAGGGGCTGCCATGAGCCGCAGGAAGAGCAAGGCCGACTTTGCGCCGCGCGTGCCCCTCGGGGTGCGGGGCGGCATCCGCGTGCAGAGCAGCCGGACCGGGTTCGCGCGGAAGTGGTGGAGCCGCCAGTGGCTGCTGCTGCTGGAGAAGTACCAGATCGGGGCGCGGCTGGGCCGCGGACGCAGCTACGCCTACGGCGGGCAGGTCGTCTCGCTGGAACTGGAAGCGGGCCGCGTCGTGGCCACGGTGCAGGGCGCCGACAAGACGGCCTACCATTGCGAAATCCGCTGCGGCGTGCCGGAGGCCGCCATCCGGGCGAAGGCCATCCGGCGGCTGCGGGAACAGCCGCTGCTGCTCGCCGAACTGATGGTGCGCGAACTGCCGAAGGCCGTCGTCGACCTTTGCGACGACGCGGGGCTTCCCCTGCTGCCCGGCAACCGCTCGGACATCGCCACGCAGTGCACCTGTCCCGACCGGGTCAATCCCTGCAAGCATCTGGCCGCCGTCTTCTTCCTGCTGATCGAGGCCTTCGACCAGGATCCGCTCCTGCTGCTGGCTCTGCGGGGCATCAGCCGCGAGGCCCTGATCGGGGGCGTGGCCGGCCCGGACGCCGCCGCGGAGGAGCCGCCCGGCGCGGCGGAGCCCGGGGGCGCGGTCGCCGCCGGTGCGATCGACCCCGACACGTTCTGGGGCCGCGACGAGGAGACCGCGCCCGATTTCGGGCCGGCGCCGACCGGCG
>CAZYRQ010000312.1:0-3137 GCA_964649455.1 uncultured Lentisphaerales bacterium | reverse complement strand
CGCCGCCGCGCCGCTTGGCCAGCTTGCCGCGCGCCACGCCGGCCGTCTGCTCGTCGCCGAGATGGATGCGGATGACGCGGATGTTCTCGCGGCACGCGGGGATCTTGATCTTCTCGAAGAGGTTGACCCGCTGCGAGGTCGTCGTCAGTTCCTGGGTGATCAGCCGGCGCTGCTCCGCGAGGATGCGCGCCTGCGCGGCGAGGGCCAGGCGCGCCTCGACGAGCGCCTGCGCGTCGTCGTGCCAGGCCGGAGTCGCGAAGAGGTCGAGCGACTCGCGGCGCGTCCGGATGCCGCGGTAGAGGGGGATGACGACGCCGGCGATGTTGCCCTTGTCCGTGACGACCGCCTCCAGCGTCACCAGCGTCGCGGGCAGATCCCCGTCGCTGAAGAGCGCCACCCATGCGTCCGCGGCCGCCTGGAGGGCGTCCGCCTCGCGGGCGACCGCCTCGAGGCGCGCCGTGATCGCGGCGATCTCGATCTGGAGCTGCTGCTTCTTGAGCTGCAGCATCGGCAGAAAGCGCTGGTAGCGCTTGAGCGCGTCGCTCTGCGCCTTGAGCTCGGTCTTGGTGTGCTTGATCCTGGCCATGCGTCAGCCGGCGGACTTCCGCCTCCAGAACTCGTCGGTCAGTTTCGAGGCGATGCCGACCTCGAAGGGCTCGAAGCAGTCGCCGAGGATCGTCCAGCCGAGGTCGAGGGCCGCCTCCAGCGGGATGTTGACGGCCAGGTCCATCATCTCGCGCTCGAAGCGCCGGCCGTACAGCAGCAGCTTGCCGTCCCAGTCGGACATGCGGAAGCCCATCGACTGCTTCTCGAGGGTCTCGCGGTAGGCAGCGTAGAGGCGGATCATGGCGTCCATGATGGCGCGGTGGTCCTTGCGCGTCTTGCCGTTGACGAGCTGCTTGAGGCGGCTGAGCGAGCCGAAGGGCTCGATGCGCCCGTTCTGCAGGTAGAACTGGCCCTCGGTGATGTAGCCGGTGTTGTCGGGGACGGGATGGGTGACGTCGTCGCCGGGCATGGTGGTGGCGGCGAGAATCGTGATCGAGCCGGCGCCTTCGAAGTCGACGGCCTTCTCGTAGCGCGCGGCGAGCTGGCTGTAGAGGTCGCCGGGATAGCCGCGGTTCGAGGGGATCTGCTCCATCGTGATGGCGATCTCCTTGAGGGCGTCGGCGAAGCTCGTCATGTCGGTCAGCAGGACGAGCACGCGCTTGCCCTGCTGCGCGAACTGCTCGGCGACGGCCAGGGCCATGTCGGGCACGAGGATGCACTCGACGATGGGGTCGGCGGCGGTGTGCACGAACATCACGCTGCGCGCGAGCGCGCCGCTCTCCTCGAGCGTGTCGCGGAAGAAGAGGTAGTCGTCGTACTTCAGCCCCATGCCGCCGAGGATGATGACGTCGACCTCGGCCTGCAGGGCGATGCGCGCCAGCAGGGGGTTGTAGGGCTCGCCGGCGCGCGCGAAGACCGGGAGCTTCTGCGACTCGACGAGGGTGTTGAAAACGTCGATCATCGGGATGCCGGTGCGGACCATGCGGCTGGGGATGACGCGCTTGGCGGGGTTGACCGATGGGGTGCCGATGTCGATCAGGCCCTCGGTCAGGGCCGGGCCGTTGTCGCGTGGCCGGGCGCCGCCGGTGAAGACGCGTCCCATCAGCGCCTCGGAGAAGGGAATTTGCATCGGACGGCCGAGGAAGCGCACGCGGGCGTCGGTCGCCACGCCGCGGAGGCCGGCGAAGACCTGCAGCGAGACCTGGTCGCCGTCGAGCTTGATGACCTGCCCGAGGGAGGTGCCGAAGCGCGAGGTGATCTCGGCGAGTTCGCGGTAGCTGACGCCCTCGGCGCGCAGCGTGGCCACGCTGCCGGCCATGTGGTCGATGCGGTGGTAGACTTTATGCATGGTCGGCGGCCTCCGCGAGCAGCGTGGCGATCCGGGCCTGTCCGGCCGTGAAGGCGTCGGAATCCCGGGGCGCCTGGTGCCAGTCCTTGAAGGCCTGGGTGAGGGTCAGGAAGAAGCGACGCGCCTCGTCCTTGCCGGGGAAGACGACCGGGGCGGCGAGGATCGTGTCGAGCGTCTCGAAGACCGCGAGCTGGCGTTTGACCGGCGTGGCGGAGTCGACATCGTTGAAGGCGTCCTGCTGGAGGTAGACGGCGTCCAGCAGCTCCGCCTTCAGGTAGAGGGTGAAGTCCTCCATCGAGGTGCCTTCCTCGCCGACGACCTTCATCATCTGGGCGATGTCGCTGCCGCGGCGCAGGACGCCGCGCAGGCGGGCGATGCGGTCGGGCGGGGCGATGCTCGTGTACTTGCTCCAACTGTCGAGCGGATCGATGGCCGGGAAGCGCCGCGCGTCGGAGCGCGCGCGGGAGAGACCGTGGAAGGCGCCGACGACCTTGAGGGTGGCCTGGGTGACCGGCTCGTCGAAGTTGCCGCCGGCCGGCGAGACCGTGCCGCCGATCGTCACCGACCCAATCGAGCCGTCCTTCAGTCGCACGCGTCCGGCGCGCTCGTAGAAACCGGCCACGACGCTCTCGAGGTAGGCGGGGAAGGCCTCCTCGCCGGGGATCTCCTCGAGGCGCCCCGACATCTCGCGCAGGGCCTGCGCCCAGCGCGAGGTCGAGTCGGCCAGCAGCAGGACGTTGAGCCCCATCATACGGTAGTAGCCGGCGATGGTGACGGCGGTGTAGACCGAGGCCTCGCGCGCGGCGACGGGCATCGAGCTCGTGTTGCAGATGATGACCGTCCGGTCCATCAGCGTGCGGCCCGTGCGCGGGTCGGTCATCGCGGGGAACTCGCGCAGCGTCTCGACAACCTCGCCGGCGCGCTCGCCGCAGGCCGCGAAGACCACGATGTCGACCTCGGCGTGGCGGCTGGTGAGCTGCTGCAGTACGGTTTTGCCGGCGCCGAAGGGCCCGGGAATGCAGTAGGTGCCGCCGAGGGCCACGGGGAAGAAGGTGTCGATGATGCGCTGCTGCGTGACCATCGTCTCGGTCGGGCGCAGGCGCTCGGCGTAGCAGGCGATCGGCACCTTGACCGGCCAGCGCTGGAGCAGGGTCGCCTCGTGCGTCTGGCCGGCCTCGTCGGTCAGCGTGGCGATGCGCTGCTCGACGGTGTAGTCGCCGGCGGGGGCGATCTCGGTGACGGT
>CAZYRQ010000311.1:0-3147 GCA_964649455.1 uncultured Lentisphaerales bacterium | reverse complement strand
CGGTGGAACGCGGGATCACGCCGGACCGCATCGACCTCCCCTGGCTCCAGGGCGAGGTCGTCAAACGCAAGTTCGTGATCGACGTGCGGGAGATCAAGACGGAGGTGGCGGTGACGGACGCGCCGGCTATCGCCGTGCCGAACGACACCTTCTACGAGTAGCTCCAGAAGCGGAGGGCCGGGCTGCTGGCCGAGAGAATGTCGCAGACCCGCGCGAGAGGCTACCGGGCCGGCATCAACCTGCTCTCCACGATCGGCCACCACAACGAGAACCTGTCCCATGCTCTAGCCGGCGACTATACCCCGATGACGGACATTGACGGCAGGGTCTGCGAAGGCTCGCGCTGCCCCAACGGCGAGAACCTCCGACGCCTACACGGGGTTCTCCGTCGTCCGCTTCCACGAGGTCGACTGCACCGAGGAACTGCTGTCCCACGATCTGAACGGCCCGTATGCCGGATGTCGCCGCGACTGCCGCCAGTCGTTCCGCGGGTGGAGTGTCCCGGCGGCCGAACGGCTGCCCACGTCGGCCGCGGCCCAGCCGCTCTCCCGGCTGATCGACTATGGGGATCAGACGGTGGCCGCCTGCGGCTCGGGTGTGTTCGAGAATGCACTTGGCGGACGCGTCTTCGTCGGCGGCTATTTCCCCTGGACCTACCTGCAGAACCTGTCCAGGGCCACGCAGCTCAAAGCGGTGGTTCGCTGGCTGTCCCGCGAGACACTGCCCGCCTACATCGAGTCCTACCACAAGATCAACCTATGGACCCGCGGCACCGCGCAGGGCACATCGGCCGTGGCGCTGCTGAATCCCTCGCTTGATCCGGCTCGGGATGTGGTGTTGATGCTGCGCACCGCTCAGACGGAAATCGGCGTCTACACCATGGCCTGCGAGAGCACTGCCGTTCAAGCCACGGGTGTCGACGGTTCCTACCGCCGGTTCGTCTTGCCGACGATTCCCTGCTGGCAAATGCTGCTGGTCGTCAATGGAGGTTGATGACTGGAGGTTATGGGGCGCTGGCGTTCGACGGCAGCGGATCGTTCGCGGAACACCAGGCGGACGCGCGTCATACCCTCGCGCAGGCCGCTGCGGGCCATACGCCCGTCGCGCGTCCGGTTCCGCCCCATCCGGCACTAGCGTCCGTCGTTAGGCGGATCAGCCTGCGCGGGGATCCAGCCGCGGAGGGAGTTGAAGAGGGCGAGCGCCTCGGCCGAGCGGAGATCGCCGACGTGCAGCGTGTGCTCGGCGATCCGGCCGGCGCGGAGCAGGTGGGCGCGGAAGACGCCGGGCAGGAGTCCGGCGGAGAGTGGCGGCGTGTACCAGCGGCCGCCGATGCGCAGGGCGAGGTTGGCGACGGTCGATTCGGTGAGCTCCCCGCGGGTGTTCCAGAGCAGGACATCGTCGCAGCCGGGGCGGTCGGCGCGCGCGGCTTCGTACAGCCCGCGGCAGGTGGTCTTGTGCCGCAGCAGAGGCAGATCGGGATCCACCGGATCGCGGGCAAGGGCCACGCGCCACGGCTGTTTGGGCGGAAGGGGCGCCGGGGCCGTCTCGACGGTCGGAGAGCCGCTGCGCGGCAGCATCAGCTTCACGCGGAGTGGCGCGCCGGAACCGGCCACCGCGGTTTCCAGACGGCGGCGAAGTTCCACTTCGTCATAGCGGAAGCCGAGAAGCCGGGACGAGGTGGCCAGGCGGCGGAGATGGCCGCGGAGCAGGAACCAGCCTGACCGCGGCCGCCACAGCAAAGTCTCGAACAGGCACATCCCGGCCGGTGGGGCCGCCAGAATGCGGCTCTTGGCCAGGGCTTCCGCATATTCGCTTGTGGCCCGGGAATCCCAGACGATGCCGCCGCCCGTGCCATATTCAGCCGTGGCGGCAGCCTGATCGATGGTGACGGTACGGATGGCGACGTTGAACTGCACCCGGCGTCCGGGGGCGACAAAACCGATGGCCCCGGTGTAGATGCCCCGCGGGGCGCTCTCCAGTTCGGTGATCAACTCCATGGTGCGGATCTTCGGGGCGCCGGTGATCGAGGCGCAGGGGAAGAGCGCGGTGAAGATCTCGGCCAGTCCGGCCTGCGTCCGGGCTTCAACATCGGAGGTCATCTGCCAGACCGTCGGGTAGGGCTCGATCTTGAACCGCTGGGGCACGCGCACGGTGCCGGGCTGCGCGATGCGGCCGAGGTCGTTGCGCGTCATGTCGACGATCATGACATTTTCGGCCTGGTCCTTGAGCGAGTGGCGCAGCGTCGCGCGCTGGGCGCGATCCTCGGCCGGCATGGCGCCGCGCGGGGCCGTGCCTTTCATGGGACGGCAGAGGATCCGGTCGCCGTCGAGGCGGAAGAAGAGCTCGGGCGAGGTGCAGCAGACGGTGTGATGGTCGAGGCGGAGCCAGGCGGCATAGCGGCCTTGCTGGACGGCGTCGAGCGCGAGGAAGAGCGCCCAGGGGTCGCCGGCAAAGGCGGCGCGAAGCCGGAACGTGTAGTTGACTTGATAGGTGTCGCCTTCGGCAATGGCGCGTCGGATGCGTTCGATGCGCGTGGCGAAGGCCGGGTACGACTCGGAGGGCGTCCAGTGCAGGTCGGGCGGAGGCGACGCGGCTGGAGGCAGGGCGTCGAGGTGTATGGCCTGGCGGTAGAGGCCGAACCACGCCAGCGGCCGGCCGTGGGGCGCGGCTGGCGCCGACCGCGTGCGGGCGGCGGGGTCGAAGGCGGAAGCGGCCTCGTAGGCGAGGAAGCCGACGGCGGTCAGGCCGTCCGCAACCGCCTCCTCGACCTGGCGGAGCAGCGGAAGCACCCCGGATGGCGTGTGGGACGAGAGAACGCGAACCGGATCGGCAAACGCGAGCCAGCGCGGTTCGCCGTTTGTCGGCGTGTCGCGGAGGATTACCGTGCCGGGTTGAAGGGGTGCGCAGGACATAGGGGGTGTGTCGTCTCTTGTGTGGCCAGTGTAGCGGCGACTGCGGATGAGTGACAAGCGGTATGTGGGCCGGGGCACAGGCGAAGCGGGGGCGGCAAAATCGAAGGCGACGGCCGGCAAACTCACCCGGCCAGGCGGCGGTAGAAACCGGGCATTCGATCCATGACCGCCAGTTCCCTAAGGCATTGGCGCGACTGCTCCGGGGGCACGGGAAAGGCCTCCACGCCGGCCAGCC
>CAZYRQ010000310.1:0-3173 GCA_964649455.1 uncultured Lentisphaerales bacterium | reverse complement strand
CGACCGGCGCGTGGCTGCGCCAGATCTTGACGGCGGCGCGCTTGCTGGTGGCGACTTTCAACAGATCCTGATTGGGCATGCCGTCCACTTGTTCGGGCGCGTGCTCGTCGGTGCCCTTGTTGATCAGGATCGGATAGTCGCCGAGCAGGTTCTCGATGCGCGTGAACGAGTTGTCGGCGGCGGTCGCGATCCGGGCACCCGCGCCATTCGCGAGCGCGGGGATGATGAACTGGGGGCCGACGACTTTCACGGTGCTGGCGGGGTCGGTCTGGACGGAGAGCGTGGATCCGTCCGCCGAGGCGGCTAGCCCGAACGTGACGTTGCCGCCCAGGGCGAAGCCGGCGGCGACCGGCGTCTCGATGGTCAGGGCCGTCTCCGGATTGCCGCTGGAGAGGCGCGTGATCAACCGTCCGGAGCGGAGGCGCAAAACCTTGCGCGTCCGGTCGCCGGGATCCTCGGCCAGCTCGACCGCCGTGTTGGCTTCCAACTGGAGGGCGTCCGTCGCGGAGAGCACGATCACTGCGCCGCCGTTCTCGCCGCAGCGGATGGCGGTGCCGAAGGGGTAGGCCTTGCCCTTCTGGACGGGGACGAAGCCGCCCGTGCCGGGGACGAGCACCTGGCAAGGCCCCTTCGGGGAGACGACGCGGAAGAGGGGCTCGAAGGGGGCCGCGGCCAGCGAGCCGGCGATCACGAGCGGAGCAAGTCCAAACAGCCATCGCATGCGTTGTTTATTCATGGGTCGCATCCAGGTCGGTTATGGTTCAGTCCGGTTCATCGTACAGGAGACGAGGAAAGGCTGTCAATCATCAACACAATCATCAGCACAATCATTAGCACATTTTTTTACAACCTTTTGCTTTGCCATTCTTCGCAATCTTCGGTACAGTGGAGGGCATCGTTGCGGATCGAACCGTATTCGGCCTGTATTTTCCTTTTCGAGAAAGGATTATCCTGTGATGCGCAAAAGCCTTTTGTATTTCGGCCGCGCCGTGCTGTTGGCCTGTGGAGCGATGCTGTTTCTAACGTCGGGTGCGCTCCGGGCGCAGACCCGCGCCGCAGCGGCGCCGGTCGAGGTTCGCATCCGCGACCTGCCGAAGCTGGGGCGGGCGGCGCTGGCGCGCACGCCGGAGTACCAGAGCAATGTTCGGCGCACGGTCGGCGGATCGCGGCGCCGGGAGTGGGCGTTGCTCGAGGTCGGGTACGAGACGGCCCCCGCATGGATCGACGAGTTGAGCTTCACCTTCCACGTGATGTCGCAGGACGCCCAGAAGCAGTTCCATTACTTCGAGGCCTCGGTCGTCTACGCGGACATCGAGCGCGGCAGCCATGCCGCCTGCGTGGTGCTGCCGCCGGCCGCCGTGGCGCGCTTCGGCGAGCCCAACGCCTTCGGGGTGGAGATCTTCACCGGCGGGGAGCGCGTCGCCGTCAAGAGCGCCGGCCCCTTCGGGGAGGAGTGGTGGAAGCTGATCGGCGACAAGCCCAACATCACCAAGCAGGCCGGCTACCTGGTCGACCGTTCCAAGACGCCCTTTGCCTGGGCCTTCATCGACGACTACGAGGTGGTGCGATAGTGTTCACATCCGACCGCATCCTGGCCTTGAACATCGGGGCCAGCCGTCTGGCGCTGGCCGAATTCCGGGTCCGGGATGGCCAGCCTCCCGAACTGCTCCAGTACGGCCTGGCCGAGCTGGGGATCGAGCCCGAGAGCGAGACCGATCCCTCCGCCTACATCGTCTCCACGCTCCGCGACCTCATGCGCGAGCGGGGCATCCGTCCGGCGCCGCTTCTGATGACCCTCTCCGGGCAGGCCGTCTTTCCGCGCTTCGTCAAGCTGCCCCCGGTGGCCCGCGACAAGATCCTGGCGATGATCCAGTACGAGGCCGAGCAGAACGTGCCGTTCCCGATCGGCGAGGTCGTCTGGGACTACCAGCTGGTCGGCAATGCCGATGCCGGCGAGCAGAACGTCATGATCGTCGCGGTCAAGACGGAGAACGTGGTGTCGTTGACGGATTGCGTGCAGGCCGTCGGCCTCGAGCCCGAGATCGTCGATGTGGCTTCGCTGGCGCTCTACAACTGCGCCTCGTACAACTATCCCGGCCTCGATGGCTGCACGATGGTCCTCGACATCGGCGCCCGCTCGACGAACCTGGTCTTCATCGAGGAGGGCCGGATCTTCAGCCGCAGCATCCCCGTGGCCGGCAACACCATCACGCAGGAGATCGCCAAGAGCTTCCAGGTCGATTTCCGCACGGCCGAGCGCATGAAGCGCGAGCACAGCTTCGTCGCCTTGGGGGGCGTCTACGCCGGCGCGGGCGACGAGACGGCCGACCGGGTCTCCAAGGTGATCCGCAACGTGGTCACGCGCCTGCACGCCGAGGTCAACCGCTCGGTGAATTTCTACCGGAGCCAGCAGAGCGGCAGCGTGCCCGCCCGCGTCCTGCTGACGGGCGGCTCCTCGATCATCCCCCACATGGACACCTTCTTCCGCGAGAAGCTCAAGGTGGATGTCGACTACCTCAACCCCTTCGTCAACGTCACGGTCGGCGGGCGCGCCAACCCCGAGAAGGTCGGCGAGGAGTTCTTCGGCCTGGGCGAGGTGGTCGGACTGGCGCTGCGCCGCGCGGGGCCGTGCCCGGTCGAGATCAACCTGATGCCGCCCAATCTCGTCCAGAAGAAGACCTTCCGCAGGCGCCTCCCGTTCTTCGCGGCTTCGGCGGCAGCGCTGTTCCTGGCCCTCTCCGCCTGGTTCTACCATGACACGGCCCAGGGCGCGCGGTTCCGGAGCCAGAGGGAGAACATCGACGGGCGTCTGGCACGGATGGAGGATCGGCGAGCGGCGCTCAAGCGCGAGACGGAGGCCCTCCTGCGGATTGAGGAAGATCTCCAGGCCTACCGGACGCTGATCGCGCGGCGCACGGATCTGGCCCGGCGCCTGGTGGCGCTGCGCGACAGCGTCCCCGACGGCATGTGGCTGGCCACCGTCGAGTCGCTGAAGGACGGATCCGGGGGCGTCACGCGGCTGCGGGTCACCGGGCGCGGCTTCAAGGACCGGCTCAAGGCACTGGAGCAGGCCGGCGGAAGCCAGGCCGGCGGCAGCCAGGCCACGGCCGTGGAAATCTTCCGCGACCGGCTGAAGGCGCAGCCCCTTTTCACGGACGAAGTCAAAATCCTGA
>CAZYRQ010000309.1:0-3174 GCA_964649455.1 uncultured Lentisphaerales bacterium | reverse complement strand
ACGGTGCCCAGCAGCCGCTGGTAGATGGCGAGATCGGCGGCGGAGAAGCAGCAGAGGTGGCCCGGCTCGATCCGCATGCGCGCCTTGACGCGCCGGAGCAGGCAGGCGAGGTCGGCCGCCTGCGCCCCGTCGTAGGTATGCAGCTCGTCCACCACGCAGTAGCGCAGCTCGCCGACGGTGTTGCACTGCCACAGCTTGGCGTCCTCGGGACGGATCAGCAGGTAGTCGAGCATCTTGTAGTTCGTC
The DNA here is from genome assembly GCA_964649455.1 of uncultured Lentisphaerales bacterium. Taxonomy (GTDB): domain Bacteria; phylum Verrucomicrobiota; class Kiritimatiellia; order RFP12; family JAAYLN01; genus JAAYLN01. The sequence continues at coordinate 2,928 of CAZYRQ010000309.1, read as the reverse complement.
AGCAGGATGTGTGGCGGATGCTCGCGCAGCGCGGCACGGTCGGTGATGACGTGGTCCGCCCCCATCTCCTGGTCGCGCTTGCCGGCTTTTCCATCCTGGCTCCTGTAATCGCCCTTCTCGCCGCCCTGGCTCGATTTCCAGCTCTCTCCATTGTCCTCGCCGATGTAGAGCCCCACGCGGATGCCCTTGAGCCCCAGATGCTCGTGGATCAGCTTGGCGATGCGGCCCGCCTGGTCCGTGGCCAGCGCGTTCATGGGGTAGACGAAGATCGCGCGGATGCCGCGGTCATGCCTGTGCGCCGCGCAGTGCTCGAGAACGGGAAACAGGAAGCACTCGGTCTTGCCTGAACCGGTGCCCGTGGCGATGATTGTGGCGCGCGGCGACGCGCCGCATAGGCGGTCGAAGGCGCGCTGCTGGTGCAGATACGGGGTGAAGCCGATATCCCGCATGGCCGGCGCAAAGCGTTTGCACGCCGACGGGTCGGCCTTGCGGAACGGCAGATCCAACTGGAGATACGGCCCCTTGACGACAGGCGTGGCGGAGGCGAAGAAGGCGTCCCACAGTCCGGCGAAGTGCGGCGTCGCCATCGGGAACTGGCTCTCAAGATGGCTCTTGAGCCCCTGCGTAAGCTGGCGGTCTACGAGTGTCGGGAGCATGGCGGCGAGGAGTGGTTAAGGGTTTTGGGGGCTTGACTCAGAATTCAGGCGCAAAGAAAGGACGTACTTTCCGACAGGTTCGGCCACATCCCGAAACAATGCGGGAGCGTCGGCCAGCCTGTTTTTCCGCAAAAAAGCGGTCCATTGAATCTGCTTCTGCGGGTTGGTTTGAAACGCAGTCGAAAAACATTCCTCTTCACCGGTGGGAAGTCGCGTCCCGCGCCGCGCGAAGGTGTTTCGTACCGCTTCGCGGACCGTACTCGTATTTTGCGGGAACCGTGTCGTCAGCACATGAAGGTCATAAAAATCCTTCATCCGGCTGTTGGCCATCCCGTTCACCACCATCGTTTCAATCTTCTCGGCGATGACGGTCGGGATCGGATAGGTTTTCAAACGGGGAGGCGGCAACCCCAACAAGGTGGGAAATGCGGACAGAACCGCGGGGGGAGTCACTGCATCGCCGACACCGATGTCGAATTGCAGGGGTATCCGCGAATTGCCGAGAAATGCGGTCAAGGTGATCCGCGTGCCGCCATAGTCGGTCTGACTGCGTATTTCCGATCCCGCCACTGTCCCGCTGTCGAAGCGCAAGCCGCCCGCAAGATCCGTGGGAGCGTCGCAGATCGCTTTGAAAACGCGTATCAATTCGTCCTTCGATGCGTCGCCGCGCCACAAGAAATCGGAGTCCATCGTGGGACGGTATCCGACCCCTTTTGTCCAGAGGACAAACAACATTCCGCCTTTGAGGATGACCTTGTCCTTCCATTCGCTGACGGAAATCTTGTACAGGAACCGTTCGATGCCGTATCTGGTCAAAATCAAGTTATACAAGACCGACAAGCTGTCCGCCTTGTTTTTCAGCCGCGCCTTGACCGAATCGGCGAGGCTTGCGCTTTTGTCATCGCTCATGTCGTGATCCCTTCAAGATAGGGGAGGATCACTTTTTCCACCCGCACCGCGCGCGCCGCGCGCATGATGTCATCGATGCTGGCCGCCTTCCCGCGCAGGCATTCCCGAAGCGACTCGATCGCGACATCGATCCCTGTCTTGTTCCTGTATTTGAAGCAGTCGGCAACCGTTTTGGCCGGTGAATACACCTTCACGAGCACGCCGTCCAGATTCTTCTCCTCGATCCCGTAAGCATAGTATCCCTGAGCCATGAAAAAAACGCGCATCTTGAAATCGTGAAGCGCCGGAGCTCTGCGCCCCTGCGGCAGGGCAAAACTGATTTCCCCCGGAAGCTGCGTCGTCAGATTGTGGATGCGAAGAGCGGAATATAGGCAAACGACGGCATCCGGACACCGGAGCGCAAGCACTTGGAAATCGTACCATTCGCCGGGGCGAAACTCGGGTGACACATAAAGCCCCCGCGAGATCTGCTTCAGCGTTCCCCGGCGGACACGGTTGGCTATCGTTTGCCGCGACACCCCGTGCGCACGCGCCGCGGAAGCCGCCATCATGCGGCCGCCAGCAACCAGCCTGTCGAGACTGTCAGACATGTCCTTCACACCTCAATTGACAAAACGCATACGAATGTAATGTTTCACATGCAAGTTGTCAACATGACTTCCCCCACGCCACCGCGTAGTCGCGTTCGCGATCCATCGCGAAGAAGGGGGCTTCGTAGACGGTGGTGCGCGGGGTCTTGGCGTCGCTGAAGGCCTGGTTGGCCTCGGTGTGGCTGTAGGTGTAGCCGGGCTCGTCCTTGCGCGGCAGCAACTCCTGCTCCCACACCTTGCGCGGCACGCCGCCGGCCTTGTTCTGGCAGGTGAAGACCACCCGGCCGTTCTGGTCGTACCAGGTGCCGCCGTCGTACTTGCGCAGCGTGGTGAAGGAGATGCGGAACATCGTCTGCAGCTCCTCCAGCGAGAGCCCCAGCCCCTGCGCCGCCAGCACGTCCAGCTCGACCAGTGCCTGCCGCCGCGCCAAGGGGCTGCGGAGCGGCATAGCCGGGGTCCAGTCCGGTCCGAGCTTTGAGAAGGCGTCCTGCGGCAGCACCGGGCAGTCCCCCAGCCAGCCGTCCGGCTCCGATAGATCCGTCTCTGACCACGCCGCAGCCCACAGCTCCGCCCAGTCGGTCGTCAGGCAGTTCAGCATTAGAGAACGGCGGATGACGCGGGCATCCTGCGGGAGATACGGCAAGAGTCTTGCAACTTCGTTACGAAAGTGAGTTTTTCCCATGGACCGGACGAACCAGTCGAATGGTATACTTACCCACACTAGCATCCCATAGGCTGCTCAAAAGGACACACTACCCCCTTTCCCCCATGGA
>CAZYRQ010000308.1:0-3175 GCA_964649455.1 uncultured Lentisphaerales bacterium | reverse complement strand
ACCCGGACGATCTGCGCCTGCCGCTGCGCTGGGTGGCCATCCTGCGCAACCTGGTTGGCTGCGACCTCGCGCTGAGCAGCGGCGTGCATGACGCCGATGCCGCCATCAAGGCGCTGCTGACCGGCGCCAACGCCGTCTACTGCTGTTCCGCCCTCTACCGCCAGCCGACCGGCAGCGCGGTCGGCGAGATCCTGACCGGCATCGAGGCGTGGATGGAACGGCACGGCCACGCCACCATCGAGGCCTTCCGCGGGCAGATGCGCGAGACCGCCCTCGGCGACGGTCGCGGGTTCGAGCGTGCCCACTACGTGCGCCTGGTTGGCCAGGCCGAATAGCCGCTTGCCTTGCCGGAGGTTTCGCAGTACACTCACCCCCATCAAAAATCAACGGGATTCTGCTACATGCCGAGTGACGATTCAATTGAAGTGATGGGCACCGTGGTCAAGGTGCTGCCCGCCACCATGTACCGGGTGAAGCTCGACAACGGCCACGAGGTGCTCGCGCACGTCTCGGGCCGCATGCGCAAGCATTTCATCAAGATCACCACGGGCGACAAGGTCACGCTGGAAATCTCGCCCTACGACCTGACCAAGGGGCGCATCACGTACCGCCACAAGACCTAAGTCCGCGGCGCCGACGGCGTCTCAGGCTCTCCACACCGCTCCTGGATCAGCACCACGAGGAGTTTCCATGCAAGCCAGAACCATCACCGAACGTGTCCAGTGGGTCGGGGCGGTCGACTGGAACCGCCGTCTCTTCGACGACTTGATCCCGTTGCCCGAGGGCACCAGCTACAACGCCTACCTCGTGCGCGGATCGGAGAAGACGGCACTCATCGACGCCGTCGATCCCTCCCTGCAGCACGCCCTGCTGGAAGCGCTCGAGTCCGTGCCCGCGCTCGACTACCTCGTCTGCCAGCATGTCGAGCAGGATCATGCCGGAACCATTCCGCAGGTGCTGGCGCGCTATCCGGAGGCCACGGTACTCTGCTCGGCAAAGGCCGGGCCGATGCTCGCGGATCATCTCCATGTGGCGCCAAACCGCCTCCGCATCGTAGCCGACGGCGAAACGGTCTCGCTGGGCGACCGCACGCTGCGGTTCATCTATACGCCCTGGGTTCACTGGCCGGAGACCCTGTCGACGCTGCTGCCCGAGGAGCGCATCCTCTTCACATGCGACTTCTTCGGTTCGCATTTCGCGACCTCGCGGCTCTTTGCCGGCAACGACCGCGCGGTGCTCGACTCTGCCGCCCGCTACTACGCCGAGATCATGATGCCCTTCGGGCCGGCGATCCGGAACAACCTGAAGAAGATCGAGGGACTCGACTTCGGCATCATCGCCCCCAGCCACGGACCGATCCACGACCAGCCCGGCCTGATCCTCGACGCCTACCGCGACTGGGTCTCAGACCGCCTCGCCAACCGCGTGGTCATCCCCTACGTCTCGATGCACGGCAGCACCGAGGCCATGGTCGACCACCTGGTCCGCGCGCTGGCCGACCGCGGCGTCGCGTCGGAGAAGTTCAATCTGACGGTCACCGACCTCGGCCGCCTGGCCATGTCCCTGCTGGATGCCGCGACGCTGGTGATCGGCACCTCCACGGTCCACCTCGGCGCGCATCCCTCGGTGGTGCATGCGGCCTATGTCGCCAACGCCATCCGCCCGAAGCTCAAACACGCCGCGATCATCGGCTCCTACGGCTGGGCGACGAAGGTGCCCGAACAACTGGCCGCGATGATCCCGAACCTGAAGGTCGATCTGCTGGGAACGGTGCTCTGCAAGGGTCTGCCGCGGACGGAAGACCGGGCCGCGCTCGATGCGCTCGCGGACAAGATCCGCGAGCGCCACGCCGCGCTGGGTCTGCTATAGGCGATCCAGGGCGCGCCGGGCGATGTCGCGGCGAAAATGGGCGCCCGAGAAGTGGATGGCCGCCACGCCCTGGTAGGCGCGATCAACCGCCGCGCGCATGTCGTCAGCCCACGCCGTCACCGCCAGCACCCGTCCGCCTGTTGTGACGACCTTCCCATCGTGCCGGGCGGTGCCGGCATGGAAGACGCAGACATCCGGCAGTGCGGCCGCCGATTCGAGCCCCGTGATCTCCCGTCCCTTGGCGTAGGTTCCGGGGTAGCCTTCGGCGGCCATGACCACCGTGACGCACGGGGTCGCGTTGATTTTGAGGGCGGCGGGATCGAGCGTGCCCGTGGCACAGGCCAACAGCAGCGGGGCGAAGTCGCCAGCCAGCCGCGGCAGGATCGCCTGGGTTTCGGGATCACCGAACCGGCAGTTGAACTCCAGCACCTTGGAACCGTCGAGCCCGATCATTAGGCCAGCGTATAGCACGCCGCGGTAGACGATGCCACGCCGGGCCATCTCGGCCACCACCGGCTTGAAGATCCGTTCCAGAACATCGCGACCCAGGGCCGGCGTGACCACCGGCGCCGGCGAGTAGGCCCCCATGCCGCCCGTGTTCGGCCCCTGGTCGCCGTCGAAAACACGCTTGTGATCCTGCGCGGGCGGCAGCAGCGCAATCCGCTCGCCGTCGACCAGCGCCAGGATCGACGCTTCCTCGCCCTCCAGAAACTCCTCCAGCAGCACCAGTTGTCCGGCCGCGCCGAACTGCCCGTCCACCAGCATCCCGCGGATCGCCGTTTCGGCCTCGTCACGCGTCTGGCAGATCACGACCCCCTTGCCCGCGGCCAGGCCGTCGGCCTTCACCACGACCGGCAGGGAAAAGCGCGCCAGGGCCTCCAGCGCTGCGGCGGCCGATGTGAACGACGCGGCGCGCGCGGTCGGCACGCCCGCCGCCAGCATGACTTCCTTGGCGAACTGTTTGCTACCTTCCAGCCGTGCGGCGGCCTGCGTCGGCCCGAACACACGCAGCCCCAGCGTCCCGAGCCGGTCGGCGAGGCCGCCGCAGAGGGGCGCCTCGGGACCGACAACCGTCAGGTCGGGACGCGCATTGGCCGCCCAGGCCGTCAACCCTTCCAGATCCTCGATCGCGATGGGCAGGTTCGTCGCCAGCGCTTCCGTGCCGGCATTGCCCGGCGCGCACCAGATTTCGTGCGGTTGCGAATCGCGGGCGAGGCGCCAGGCCAGCGCATGCTCACGCCCGCCGCCGCCAACAATCAAAATCTTCATGCGCCGCAGTATAGCCCAATCACCGGACGGATGCCAA
>CAZYRQ010000307.1:0-3177 GCA_964649455.1 uncultured Lentisphaerales bacterium | reverse complement strand
CCATGACGCCGAAGCAGCTCCTCTCCGGCAACGAGGCCCTCGCCCTGGCGGCCGTTGACGGCGGCGCGGTCGCCGCCTTCGGCTACCCCGGCACCCCCTCCACCGAGATTCTGGAAACCCTCGCCCGCCACGCCGCCGCCGCAGGCGTCTACTGTGAATGGTCGCCGAACGAGAAGGTGGCCTTCGAGGCCGCCGCCGGCGCCGCCCTCGCCGGCGCGCGCAGTCTCGTGACCATGAAGCACGTCGGCCTCAATGTGGCCGCCGATCCGCTGATGACCCTCTCCTACATCGGTGTCGTCGGCGGCATGGTCATCTGCGTCGCGGACGACCCCGGCCAGCACTCCTCGCAGACCGAGCAGGACACGCGCCACTACGCCCGGCTGGCCAAGGTGCCGATCCTCGAGCCGGCCAACGCCCAGGAGGCCTACGACTTCCTCCGGGAGGCCTTCGACCTCTCGGAGCAGTACCGCTGCCCCGTCATCCTCCGCACGACCACCTGCGTCAGCCACTCGCGCTGCCGGGTCGCGCGCGCGGCGGGCCGCCCGCGCAACGCCGTCCAGTTCGTGAAGAACACGCAGCAGTTCGTGCCGCTCCCCATCTGGGGCCGCAAGCTGCGCGTCAAGGTCGAGGAGCGGCTCGACGCGCAGGCGGCGGAGGCCGCGCGGCGGACGTCGCTCAACACCGTGCTGCCCGGCCCGGCCCGGCTCGGCCTCGTCTCGAGCGGCGTCACCGCCCTCCATGCCCGCGAGATCTTTCCCGAATCGCCCCTGCTCAAGCTCGGCTGGGCCTTCCCCTTTCCCGACGCGCTGATCCGCGACTTCGCGGCGACGGTCGACCGCGTGCTGGTCGTCGAGGAGGGCGACCCCATCCTCGAGGAGCACATCCGCTCGCTGGGCATCGCCTGCGACGGCAAGAACCTCGTGCCGCGCTGCGGCGAGCTGACCCCGGCGCGCATCTACGAGGCCAGGGCGCGGCTCGAGGGCCGCGAGCCCGGCCTGCCGGCGCCCGTGCCCGAGGCGGCCGACCTCCCCGGACGCCCGCCGATCCTCTGCGCCGGGTGTCCCCACCGCGCCCTCTTCCACGCGCTCTCGAAATTCGACGTCGTCGTCAGCGGCGACATCGGCTGCTACAGCCTCGGCGTCTTCCCGCCCCTCAACCAGACCGACACGATCCTCTGCATGGGCGGCGGCTTCACCGTGGCCCACGGCATGACGCAGGCGGGCGAGCCGAAGCGCGTCGTCGGCATCGTCGGCGACTCGACCTTCTTCCACTCCGGCATCACCGGCCTGCTCGACATCGTCTACAACAAGGGCTCGGCCAAGCTGATCGTCGTCGACAACCGCATCACGGCCATGACGGGCCACCAGGAGCATCCCGGCACCGGGGTCACGCTCATGGGGCAGCCGACGCATGCGGCGTCGATCGAGGCGATCGCGGCCGCCTGCGGCCTGACGCGCATCCGCGTCTTCAACCCCTACGACCAGGCCGCGCTGCACGCGATCCTCGCGGAGGAGCTGGCGGCGGACGGACCCTCGCTGATGATCTCCCGCGCGCCCTGCCCGCTGCACCTCAAGCGCCGCCTCGCGGCGCAGCGGCGCATCGATCCCGGCTTGTGCCGCAACTGCCGCGCCTGCCTGAAGTGCGGCTGCCCGGCGATCGAGTCCCCGGGGAAGGCGGTCAAGCCGACGATCAACGCGACCGTCTGCATGGGCTGCTCGCTCTGCCAGGCCCTCTGCAAGTTCGGAGCTATCGGCCCCGTCGAGGAGGAATGAGCGCCATGAAACGGCTCGATTTCCACGTCCACTTCAACACCACCGATCCCGAATTGATCGAACGGTTTGTCGCCGAATGCCGCCGCCGGTCGACGATCGCCGCCATGTCGGGAGGCCCGCGCTACGGCGGCAAGGACTACGTCCCGAACGAGCAGGTCCTGGCCTTCTGCCGGCACGATTCCGATTGCCTGGTGCCGCTCGCGAAGCTCGACCTCTGGGACAAGGCCGACCCCGACCAGGTGCATCGGTACGTCGAGGCGGGCTTCAAGGGATTCAAGTGCATCTATCCCTACTATCCGTATGACCACGATCTCTACATGCCGGTCTACGAGGCGGTCGAGAAGAGCGGTCTGCCGCTCCTGTTCCACACGGGCAACTACCGCCCGTGTTCCGCGGATATCGTCTACCGGCGCCCGATGCTGCGCAACATGGAGCCGCTGTGCCTCGACCGGATCGCGCGCTCGTTCCAGCAGCTCCATATCGTGATGGCGCATCTCGGCACGACGATCTGGCGTCACGAGGCTGCGGACTATATCAAGATCCACAAGAATCTCTACGCAGACCTCGCCGGCAGCGGCAGTTGGAAAGCCCTGTCGGCGGCCGACCTCGGCTCGCTGCTGAAGCCCTGGTTGCCGGAGAGCGCCCCGCCCCATGCGCACTTCGCCAAGCTGGTGTACGGCTCCGACGCCTATATCGACCATCCCCATCTGATCGGCGAAGCGCAGGATTGTCACGACGCCCTGCTCGCCGGCAACGAGGTTCCGGCGGAAATCCGCAAGGCGGTCATGGGCAAGACCGTCGCCCGCTGGCTCGGCATCCAGCTCGACGACTGAACAGGCCAATCGGATAATCAGGAAAGCAGGAAGGGGCGCGTTTTGCTCAGGAATTTCCTGCTTTCCTGTTTCCCAGATTCCAAACAAGACGGGGGATCACGCATTAGCACCAGACCCTATTGCCGTGAAGCGCCAGCGGCGCGCGCGGTCGCGGGGATCCGCGTAGCCGATGCCGATGCGCGGCGACGCCACGTGACCGCCGCGGAATCCGTCGTCCTCCAGCCAGAGGTAGACGTAGGCATGGCCGCCATCGGCATACATGATGGCGGTGCGCGGCGTGCGCCCGCGGCTCGCGTGGCAGGCGGAATCATCCTCGCCGTAGTAGGCCTCGGTCTCGGTGATGCGCCGGCGCACCACCCGCCGCCCGATCCTGCGGCACAGCAGCTTGCCCAGTAGTTGCGGCGCCAGATCGGGCGCGAATTGCCTGAAGAAATCCCGGTCAAGCCGCTGCATGGATCGTGTTCCTTCCCGACGGCAGGCCACGTCGCCCGCCACGGCATCGAGCATACCAGACCGGCCACGGTCTTTTCATTTGGCCTCATCTTGATCGCATGACCAGTGAGAATGCGGCG
>CAZYRQ010000306.1:0-3193 GCA_964649455.1 uncultured Lentisphaerales bacterium | reverse complement strand
CATCGTGCAGGGCACGGTCTTCGAGGCCGGCGGACGCGGCGTCACGGCGCGCGGCGAGGTCACGGTCGACGCCTATCCCTTCTACCTCGGCGTCCACCGCCCGGCGGAGGCGATCGCCCGGCCCGGAAGCCCGTTGACCTTCCGCGTCGCCGCCGTCAATCCCGACGGCACGCGGCTCGACCGCGCCGTGGCCGTGACCGCGGTCGTCGAGCAGGTCTCCTGGATCAGCAACCTGCGGCGCGAGCCCTCGGGCCACTACGAATGGTCGAGCGAGACGATCCGGACCCCCGTCGGCGGCGGCCCGCTCCTGCTGCCGGCCGCGGCGGACGGCGTATTCACGCTCGCGGCGCCCAACGACGGCGACTACGAGATCACCTTCGCCGAGCCGGCCTCGGCGGCCGCGACCCGCTGCGCCTTCACGACTGGCAGCGGCGAACCGGCCGGCACGCCGCGCGACCGCAGCCGGCCCGGACACGTCGAGCTGGTCTTCGACAAGCCGGTCTACCAGCCGGGCGACCTCGCGCGCGTGCAGATCCGCGCGCCCTTTGCCGGCGAGGCCTGGATCACCCTGCAGCGCGACCAGACCATCGAGAGCCGCGTCATCACGCTCAAGGAGAACACGGCCGAGGCGACCTTTCCGGTCACGGCCGCGCTCGCGCCCAATGCGGAGGTCGCGGTCAGCGTGATCCGCCCCGCCACCGCCGAGACCGTCTGGAGCGCCCACCGGGCCACCGGGCTCGCCCCGCTGCGCGTCCAGCCGCCGGAACGGAAGCTGACGGTCTCTGTCGCGCCGCCGGCCGCGGTCTGGCGGCCCTGCGAGACGCTGCCCGTCCGCATCCAGGTGACCGACGCCGCGGGCGCGGGAGCGGCCGAGGCCGACGTCACGCTGCTGGCCGTCGACGAGGGCATCTGCATGCTGACCGATTTCCAGACGCCCGATCCCCTCGCCTATTTCCAGGCGGTCCGCGCCGGCGGCCTGCCGTTCCACGACATCTACCGCCAGCTCATGCCGGTCACCGGCGAGACGCTGAACGGGGAGGCGTCGCACACGGCCGGCGATGCCGCGGCCGACCTGCTCAAGCGCCTCAATCCGGTCGCCGCGCGCCGCTTCAAGCCGGTCGCCCTCTGGCGCGCGCGCGTCGCGCTGGACGGGACCGGCGGGGCCGAGATCCCCCTGGCCCTGCCGGAATTCGCCGGCGAGCTGCGGCTGATGGCCATCGCGTGGACGGCCGGCGCGACGGGATCGGGCGCGGCCACGGTCAAGATCCGGCGCCGGCTGATCGTGCAGCCCGACGTGTCGCGCGTGCTGGCGCCGCTGGATCGCGCGATCCTGACGCTGGCGCTGCACAACGAGAGCGGCGAGGCCTGCGACGCGACCGTGCGCGTCGCCACGCAGGGCCCGCTCGCCTGCCGCGTCGGGCGGCAGGGCCTCGAGCTCGCGGCCGGCGAGTCGCGGACGCTGCTGCTGCCGCTCGAGGCGGCGGAGGCCATCGGCACGGCGCGGATCGAGATCGCCGTCGAGGGCGCCGGCGAGCGGTACAACGAGACCCTCGAGCTGGCGGTGCGCCCGGCGCAGGCGTGGCAGGTGACCACGGAGTATGCCCGGCTCGACCCCGGGGCCGTCCAGACCTTCCCGCCCCCGGCGGGCGTGCTGGCCGACAGCCTCCGGCAGGTGTTCACCTGCGCGCCGCGGCCGACGGTCAACCTGCTGGGCGCGCTCGAGCACGCGACCGAGTACCCGTTCGGCTGCCTCGAGCAGACGGTCTCGTCGGTCTTCCCGCTGCTGACCCTGGGACGGCAGGCGGAGCCGGTCGTGCCGCCGTCCAGCACGCTGGCGCGCGAGGCGCCCGACCGCATCCGCGCGGCCCTGACGCGCGTCCTGACGATGCAGCGCCACGACGGCTTCGCGCCGTGGCCGGAGGTCCGCGACTCGGATCCCTTCTGCAGCCTCTACGCCGCCCATTTCCTGGTGGAGGCGAAAGCCGACGGCTTTCCGGTGAGCGGCCAGACGCTGACCGAGCTTCACGCGCTCCTGGAAAACCTCCCCTCCGCCCTGGAACCCACACAGCAGGCCTATGCCGCGATGGTGCAGTCGCTGGCCGGCAAGCCCGACTTTGCGCGGATGTCGCGCCTGCTTGAGCAGGCGGCGCAGCTCCCGCCCGAGGCGCGCTTCCTGCTGGGGCGCGCGCTGCTGCGCGCGGGCGAGCGGGAGACGGGGCGGCGCCTCGTCGAGGAGACGGGGATCCCGGGCGGTCTGCGCGAGGCGGCCTTCGGCACCCTGGCCTGGCTGGAGATCGACCCGGCCGCGGCGCAGGCGGCGGCCTGCTGCCAGGCGATCCAGCGGCGGCGCCGTGCCGTCGGCCACTGGGGCACCACGCAGGACAATGCCCTCGCGCTGCTGGCGCTCGGCGAATACGCGCGCCACGCGGCCGCCGCGCCGCAGGAGGTCGCGCCGCGCTTCACCTGGGCCGGCGGCGCCTTCGCCGCGGGGCCGACGAACCTGGTCGCCTGGCGGGCGCCGGCGCCGGCGGCGCGCCTGCCGCTGGTGCTGACGAATGCCGGCCCCGGCACGCTCTATGTGGCGCGCCGGATCGAGGCGGTCCCGCTGGCGGAGCGACTCCCCGATGTGGATGCGGGCCTGCGCGTGCGCCGCCGGTGGCTGACGCCGGAGGGCCAGCCGATCGGAACGGAGCGCCTGAACCGCGGCGACCTGGTCATCGTCGAGATCGCGCTCGCGACGCCCGACGAGACCGCGTCGCCGGACACCGTGATCGAGGATCTGCTGCCGGCCTGCCTCGAGATCGAGCATGGGGAGGTGGCGCGCGGCGGGATGTTCGACTGGCTGAAGGCCGACGAGGCCGACTGGGTGCTGCACCGCGAGGTGCGCGACGACCGCCTGCTGCTCTTCACGCGGGAGACCGGCCGGCGCGTCTGCCACTACGCGGCGCGCGTGGTGACCGCGGGCGAGTTCACCGTGCCGCCGATCGTCGCCTCGGACATGTACGTCCCGGAGCGGATCAGCCGCCACGGCGGCGGAAGGGTCGTTGTCGCCACGCCATGAAGGGTAGACAGCGCATGCGGGCCCGCCTGGCCGCGCTGGGGACGGCCGCGCTGCTGCTGTTGCTGCTGGCGTGGCGCGTCTCGGCGCCGCCCCTGGCGGAGGCGGAGCGCTATCCCGCGGGCCTCATCCTGC
>CAZYRQ010000305.1:0-3203 GCA_964649455.1 uncultured Lentisphaerales bacterium | reverse complement strand
CCGCCGCGAAATCCCCGGCCGTCAACAGCAGCCACTGCGTTGACCACAGGTGATGCGCGCGAACCAGCAAATGTTCAGACTCAATCAGTTTCAACTTGCTCATCACTCGTTCCCTTCACCCCAGGCACGCGCACACCACGTCGGCGACGCGCGCCAGATCGTCCTTGGCCATCCCGGCCCCCGACGGCAGGCAGAGACCCTGCCGGAAGAGCCGCTCCGACACCGCCCCGCCGTAGCACCTCGCTCCGGCGAAGACCGGCTGTGCATGCATCGGCTTCCAGACGGGCCGCGACTCGATATTCGCCGCTTCCAGCGCCAGCCGCACCTGCTCAGGGGTGACGGCGGTCTGCTGCGGATCGAGCTGCAGGATCGACAACCAGTGGTTGCTCTGCCCATACGGAGCCTCCGGCATCCACGAGACCGCCGTGACCTCCCGCAAACGCGCGCGGTAGAACTCCGCAATCGCGCGCTTGCGCGCGAGGATCGTGTCCAGATGCGCCAGTTGGCCGACGCCGATCGCGGCGCAGATGTTACTCAGCCGGTAGTTGTAACCCAGCTCGCGGTGCTCGTACCAGGCCGCCGCCTCGCGCGACTGTTGCGACCGCTTGCGCGCGCGCGCAACCACTCCAGCGTCGCGCGACGCCAACATGCCGCCGCCCGATGTGGTGATGATCTTGTTGCCGTTGAAGGAGTAGACCGAGGCCCAGCCCGCGTCGCCCGCCGCACGGTCACCATAGCGGGCGCCCAGCGCTTCGGCCGCATCGACGATCAACGGCACCCCGTGGCGCGCGCAGAGCGCCTCGAGAGCGTCATAGTCGCAGCACTGTCCGTAGAGATCGACGGCGACCACCGCCTTCGGCCGCCGGCCGCTCCGGTCCGCCTCCGTTAGCGCCTCCGCCAGCCGTTCCGTGTCCATCGTCCACGTGGCCGCCTCGCAATCGACGAAGACCGGCTCGGCCCCGGCATGCACCGCCGGGGCGATCGAGGCGACAAAGGTCAGATCGGAACAGATGACCGTGTCGCCGCGCCCCACGCCCAGCTCGCGGAAGAGCAGATCGAGGCCCGCCGTGCCACTGCTTAGAGCACAGACGTTCGGGATGCCGACCCGCTCGCTGAAGAGCGCCTCGAAGCGGTCGACCATCGGACCGGTCGGGGCGACATAGTTCGAGGCGAAGGCTTCGCGGACCCGCTCCTGCTCCCCTCCCCCCATCCACGGCGGCGACAGAAATATGCGTGCGTTCATCGGCCAATCCCACCCATTCCCGCTGCAAGGCGGATCTGGTGCCCGCCATCCGGAACCGCGCGCAGCGCGACCCCGCCGGCTCCCAGCACGGCCCAGGCGCCGACCGCCACGCCGGGGATCGTCACGGCGTTCGAACCCAGCAGGGCGCCCTCGCCGATGAGGCAGCCGCCCGAAACGCGCACACCCGGGCAGAGCTGCGCGTAGTCCGCAATACTGCAATCATGGCCGACCGTGACGTGATGGTTGACAATGACGAAGCGTCCCAGCAGGGTGTTGCGGGAGACCACGCTGCCGATCCCCAGATAGCTTCCCTCGCCGATAACGGCGCCGGGCGCGCAAAGTGCGCTGGGATCCTGCACGGTCACCGGCTGCCAGCCTGCGCGCCGGGCGCGCGCGACGAGCTGCTGTCGCACCCGGTTGTTGCCGACGGCGACATGAAAGCCGACCGGCCCGTCGAGCCGTGCCGCGGCCGCCTCGATCATTCCGAGCAGCGGATGCTCCGCGAACGCGCCCCCCTGCTTGTCGGGCGCATCGTCGCAGAAGCCCGCCACCGCGATCCCCGCGCGCTGGCAGATCCAGGCCACTTCGCCACCAAAGCCGCTCGCGCCAATGATAACCGTTCTCATGGTGCTACCCCAGAAACTCGCCCATGGTCGCCTCGCCCGCGCCCGTGATCCCCTCGCGCTGCAGGATTTTCAGCGCGGTCAGCCCCAAAATCCGCAGATCGAGCCACAGGCACTGGCGCTCGATGTACCAGACATCCAGTTGGAACTTCTCCGTCCAGGAGACCGCGTTGCGTCCGTTCACCTGCGCCCAGCCCGTGAGACCGGGCCGCACGTCATGCCGCCGCGCTTGCGCCGGCGTGTACCGCGGCAGGTAGCGTACCGGAAGCGGCCGCGGCCCGACCAGCGCCATGTCGCCGCGGAGCACATTGCAAAGTTGCGGAAGTTCGTCGAGGCTGGCCGCGCGCAACCAGCGTCCAAACGGCGTCAGGCGTTCCTCGTCACTCCCCTCGCCCAACCGCATGGTGCGGAACTTGAACAATTCGAACGGACGCCCATGACGACCGGCGCGCTCTTGTCGGAAAATCACCGGACGCCCCATGCCCAACCGAACCGCTAGCGCCACGATCAGCAGCAGCGGCACCCAGAGCACGGCCGTCACGGCCAGCAGCGCCAGATCAAACATCCGTTTCACATCGACTACGCGTCGGTCCGCGCCCCATGCGCGAACCCGTCGCATTCAAGATACCCGATTCCGGCCCCGCGCGCCAGCCTCCCCGGCAACCTCCCCGGCCAGCAATTCTCAATTCTCAGTTTGGCATCTTTTCAGACACCGGACGACACGGAGGTCGTCCCTCCATCTTTGAAAACATAGGTTCTTCGAAGAAACTGGAGGGTCGGGCTCCGTCCCGACCGGAGGAGGATGCCAAATTGAGAATTGGTGCTCCTCGGGAGCCTCCCCGGCATTGACTTCGGTTTGGGGCGGTTAGCCACAGGGGAGCGCGGGAAACGCAAGATGGGGGGGCGGCATGCGCGAGAGCATCCTCGTCCTCGAAACCCATGGGGCCTCACGCGAAGGGGACTGCAACTCTACGCGAATGGGCGCGAATGCGGTCAACACCGTCACTCCCCAAGCGTCGATCCAGGATAGGCAGGAATGCCTGTCCCACCTTGCCCGCACACACCCCCACGTGCTTCCTTGTTCCCGCCCGCTCCATGCGTCCCGCACACCCCTGTAGCAAGCCGAGTACCCCTCTAATACCATCGCTCGCTCCGATCGCGCAGCACCACGAGGCCAACCACGACGTCCCCGTGGCGGATGGCCCCCCAGACGCAGGGCTTGCGCGTGTCGATGAAGGCGCCGCTGCGCCCGTGCGGCACGTCGAGCCCGGCTCCGTCAAGCAGGGCCGCGACCGTGTCGCGCTCCCATACGGTTGGCAGGTCGATCAGGTGACGCC
>CAZYRQ010000304.1:0-3222 GCA_964649455.1 uncultured Lentisphaerales bacterium | reverse complement strand
TAGAACTGGAGGGCGAGCGTCCTCGCGAGCCGCAATCTCCGTGTCGTCCGTACCCGGTCGGGACGGAGCCCGACCCTCCAGGGTTTTGTCCGTTCCACGTCAACCAGCCCGGCCTGGTACGAACGGCTCGCGGGGACGCTCGCCCTCCAGGGTTGTCATCACCAGACGCGTGATGCCTAGAACTGGAGGGCGAGCGTCCTCGCGAGCCGCAATCTCCGTGTCGTCCGTACCCAGTCGGGACGGAGCCCGACCCTCCAGGGTTTTGTCCGTTCCACGTCAACCAGCCCGGCCTGGTACGAACGGCTCGCGGGGACGCTCGCCCTCCAGGGTTGTCATCACCAGACGCGTGATGCCTAGAACTGGAGGGCGAGCGTCCTCGCGAGCCGCAATCTCCGTGTCGTCCGTACCCAGTCGGGACGGAGCCCGACACTCCAGGGTTTTGTCCGTTCCTGTCTTCCTGAGTTTCACATTGCATGAAGGCGGGACTCCGACCAGGCGCGCCCTTCACCTTTAAAACTCTCTTCCTTGTCATGAACTACCCATCTCTACTCAAAAAGTTGCTCGCCCACCAGGACCTTTCGGAAAACGAAGCCTTTGCGGCGGTCACCGCCATTTTGGCCGGCGAGATGACGGAGGGCCAGATCGGCGCCTTCCTGGCCGCCCTCGCCGCCAAAGGCGAGACGGTCGATGAAATCGTTGCCGGCGCGCGCGCCATGCGGTCCGCCGCGATCCGCGTGCAGTCGCTCTGCACCGACACGCTCGACACGGTCGGCACCGGCGGGGATGGCGGCCTGACCTTCAACGTCTCCACCACCGTCGCCTTCGTAGCCGCCGGCGCCGGCGCCGTCGTCGCCAAGCACGGCAACCGCGCCAGCTCCGGCCGGAGCGGCAGCGCCGACTGCCTCGAGCAGCTCGGCTTCAACCTGTCGGCCGCCCCCGAGGTGCTCGAGCAGGCGCTCAACGAGATCGGCGTCACCTTCCTCTTCGCGCCGAGCTTCCACAAGGCCATGCGCTTCGCCGGCCCCGTGCGCAAGCAACTCGGCGTCCGCACGATCTTCAACCTGCTCGGACCGCTGACCAATCCGGCCGGCGCGCCCTGCCAGCTCATCGGCGTCTTCGCGCCCGAGCTGACCGAAACCTTCGCCCAGGTGCTGCGCAAGCTCGGCTCGCGGCGCGTCCTCGTCGTCCACGGCCTCGACGGCATGGACGAGATCACGCTGACGGGGCCGACGCGCTGTTCGGAGCTGAAGGACGGCCGCATCCGGACCTACGACATCGATCCCCTCGCCTATTTCCCGGAGACGTGCACGCCCGCCGACCTCGCCGGCGGCGACCCCGCCGCGAACGCCGCCATCACGCGCGGCATCCTGACCGGCGAGATCCACGGGCCGAAGCGCGACCTCGTGCTGATCAACGCCGCCGCCTCGCTCGTGGCCGCGAACCGCGCACCCGATTTCGCCGCGGGCATCGCGCAGTCCGCCGCCGCCATCGACTCCGGCGCGGCCCTCGACAAGCTGGAGCGGCTGGTCGCCTGGACACGGCAATAGGCCGCGCGGCACGGAACCCGAACACATGACCATCCTCGAAACCATTGTGGCGGCCCGGCGGCAGGCGGTCGCCGACGCGCGGCAGCGCGTGCCGCAGGCCAGCCTCGAACGCGCAGCCGCCGGCCGGCGCGACTACCGCGGCTTTGCCGCCGCGCTCGCCCGCCCCGGACTCCGCGTGATCGCGGAGATCAAGCGCGCCTCGCCCTCGCGGGGGCCGATCGCACCCGCGCTCGATCCGGCGGCCCTGGCGCGCGCCTATGCCGCCGGCGGCGCCGCGGCGCTGTCGGTTCTGACCGAGCCGGACTTCTTCCAGGGATCGCCCGACGACCTGCACCGCGCGCGCGCCGCGGTCGATCTCCCCGTGCTGCGCAAGGACTTCATCATCGACCCCTACCAGGTCTACGAGACGGCCGCCCTCGGCGCTGACGCCCTGCTGCTGATCGTCCGCGTGCTGGACGATGCGCAGCTCCACGGACTGCACGCGCTGGCCCGGCAGCTCGGACTGGATGTTCTGACGGAAGTTCACGACGCGCAGGACATCGCGCGCGCCAACGCCCTCGGCGCGCCTCTGGTCGGCATCAATAACCGCGATCTGGCGCATTTCAAGACCGACACCGGGCAGGCGACACGTCTGGTCGGCCAACTCCACCCCGGCTGCCTGCCGGTGGCTTTGAGCGGCATCCGGACCGCCGACGACATCCGGCGGACACTGGCGGGCGGCATCACGCGCGTCCTCGTCGGCGAGACGCTCGTGCGCGCGTCCGATCCCGCCGCGACGCTGCGTGGGTGGATTGCCGCCGCGCCGTCCGCAGGGGATTTAACGCAGAGACGCAGAGACGCAGAGGAGAAGGTAGGGCAGGCATTCCTGCCTGCCCCCCTCGCAGGGGAGTTAACGCAGAGGCGGGGAGACGCAGAGGAGCCGTGCGCCTGCCATCCGCTGGCCAACCTGAAGATCTGCGGCATCACCGCGCGGGAGACCGCACAACTCTGCGCCGGTCTCGGTGTCGGGGCGCTGGGTGTGGTCTTCTTCCCGGGCAGTCCGCGGTGCGTGACGCCGGTGCAGGCGCGCGGGATCTTCACGGGGCTGCCGCCGTCGGTCGCGCGCGTCGGCGTCTTCGTCGACCGGCCCGCCGACGAGGTGATCGCCGTGGCGCGCGAGGCGGGTCTCGACACCGTGCAACTGCACGGCGCCGAAACCGCCGTGACCTGCCGCCGCGTGCAGCAGGCCGGCTTCCACGTCATCAAGGTTCTCAAGACCGGCGGAACGGCCCTTGTGGCGGCCGCCCGCGCGCTGCCGTCGGGAGTCGGCGTGCTCGTGGAGTGCGGTCGCGGCGCCCTGCCCGGCGGCAACGGAGCCGTCTGGCAGTGGCAGGAGGCCGCGCCCCTGGCGGCGGAACGCGCGTTCGCGCTGGCGGGCGGACTGACCTCCGCGAATGTTCTGGAGGCGACGCGCCGCTCGGGCGCTACCGCCTGGGATGTCAGCTCGGGCGTCGAGCGCGCACCGGGCGTCAAGGATCCCGCGGAGATCGAGGCGCTGGCGCGGCGGCTCCGGGATGCGCTCGCCTCGGGCGTCCTCGCGAACCGCGCGCCGGGCTTCTGGGCCGCTGCGAGGGAGGTCGTGCAGCCATGAGCCATCCGCAGTTGGACAACATCAACATCAAGTCGGTCGAGCTGC
>CAZYRQ010000303.1:0-3246 GCA_964649455.1 uncultured Lentisphaerales bacterium | reverse complement strand
TCGTGGTGCCCTCCGAGCCGACGCCCGAGAACGCCGAGGCGCAGGCCGCCGCCGAAGCTGCGGAGAACGGCGACGGGCCGGAGGACGCCGCAGAGACGGAGGTTGCAAAACCCGAGGCCACGGAACCTGAGGCCGCAGCGGACGAGGACGACGGTGACGGTGACGGTTCCCCAGCATGAGGGATCCAGTTGGCAGTTTGCCGTTGGCAGTTGAGGTTCTTGCAAAACCCCCTGCTTGCAGGCGTGGCACGGGCATCTTGCCCGTGATTTATGGGCGGGACGGAGCCCGACCCTCCACCTTGGAATAACCTTTGTTTTCAATGATGGAGGGACGACCTCCGTGTCGTCCGTCGGCTGAAGCGAGGCCTAATTGAGCATTGCGGGGCGCGCGAGCGGCGTATGATGGCCGGGCGAAACGCGGGATCGTCCTCGTCGCGAAAGCGTAGCGCAGAGGGAAACCGCTAATGATGGACATACGCATGGGACAGCGGTCGTACGCGCGTCGGTTGGCGATCGAGCGCGGGCGCCTGCTCGAATCCCGCCAGGCGGTCAGCCCCAGGATGACCGCGCTCAAGATCCGCGTGATCCGCCCGATACTGGCCTTCGGACTGCGGGCGGTCGGCCTCTACCGCCACGGCTACCGCCAGTACCACAACATCCGCGTCCGCCGCAACACGCTGGCGATCCGCCGTCTGCCCGGCGTCTTCGAGGGCTTCACGCTGCTGCAGATGAGCGACCTGCACATCGATCTCGACGCCACGCTGGTCGACTCGGTCGCCGCCGCCATCGCCGGCCTGCGGTACGACGTCTGCGTGGTCACGGGCGACTTCCGCAACTCGACGATCGGCGCCTGGGACGAGGTCGTCCCGCCGATGCGGCGCCTGGTGGAGCAGATCCGCGCGCCGGCCTACGCCGTGCTGGGCAACCACGATTTCGCGGACATGGTTGCTCCGCTGGAGGCGGCGGGGGTGCGCTTCCTGGTCAACGAGTCGGTTGCAGTGGAACACAACGGGGCGGCGCTCTATCTCGTCGGCATCGACGACCCGAACATCTACGCGACGCACGATTTCAACCATGCCCTGCGGAGGGTGCCGTCCGGCGCCATCCGCATTCTGCTCTCGCATTCGCCCGCGATCTTCCGCGAGGCGGCGGCGCGCGGCTTCGAGGTGCTCCTCGCGGGCCACACGCACGGCGGCCAGGTCTGCCTGCCGTGGGGCGGCATCCTCGTGCGCAACGACAAGAGTCCGCGCCGTTTCCTGCGCGGCGCCTGGCGCCACGGCGACCTGCAGGGCTACACGTCCTCGGGCACCGGCTCCTGCGGCCTCCCCATCCGCTTCAACTGCCCGCCGGAAGTGACCCTCCACACGCTGCAGCGCGCGCCCTGACGGCCCGCACGAAGGCGGACTGCCCCTCCTCGTGGAACGAACTGCGGACGAGCGGGGCGGAGGCCACGAAGCCGAAGCCGAGGTCGCGCGCGGCATCGCCGTAGCGGGTGAACTGTTCCGGCACGACATACGCGGCGACCGGCAGGTGGCGGGTCGAGGGCTGCAGGTACTGACCGAGGTAGAGGATGCCGACCCCGGCGCCGCGCGCCTGCCGCATGACCGCCTCGACCTCCTCCGGCTCCTCCCCCATGCCCAGCATCAGGCTCGTTTTGGTGATGAAGCCGGCGGCGGCCGCCCGGCGCAGGAGTTCCAGCGAACGCGCGAAGTCGGCCTGCGGCCGCGCGGCGGGGTAGAGGCGGGGCACGGTCTCGAGGTTGTGCCCGAAGACATCCGGCGCGGCGGCGAAGACCGTTGCGGCCTTCTCGGGGCTGCCGCGGAAGTCGGGCACGAGCACCTCGATCGAGACGCCGGGGCACTGCCCGCGGATCGCGCGGATCGTGCGGGCCCAGTGGCCGGCGCCGTCGTCGGGCAGGTCGTCGCGGGTCACCGAGGTCAGCACCACCTCGCGCAGCCCGCTCTCGCCGACGGCGCGGGCCACCGACGCGGGCTCGTCCGGATCGGGCGGCAGCACCGGCAGCTTGTCGACATTGCAGAAGCGGCACCCGCGCGTGCAGCGGTCGCCGAGGATCATGATCGTCGCCCGCCCGCACGACCAGCAGTGGCCGACGTTGGGGCAGTGGGCCGCCTCGCACACCGTGTGCAGGTGGTGCGCCCGAAGTCGTTCACGCGTCGTCTGGAAGACGGCGCCGCCGCCGGCGCGCACCCTTAGCCAGGGCGGCTTGGGCAGGCGCGACGCGCCGACCCGTTCCGCCTCCGGACACGCCGGGGCCGAGTGTATACTGCTTGCTTTCATGTTGATGCGATGATATGCTAAATCAATTCCGCTGGAGTTTCAACCAAGACTGGTATCCGAGGTATGCGAATGGACAATGATTCCCGCGGGCCGATCCGCATCGGCCTCGCCGGCCTGGGCCGCGCCGGCCTCGGTATGCACGTCCCCGAACTCGCCCATTTTCCTAGCCAGTTCAAGGTTGTGGCCGTCTGCGATCCGATCAAAGAGCGCCGCGACCAGGCCGTGCGGCAGCTTGGCTGCCGCGCCTACCGCTGCTATGCCGATCTGCTGGCCGATCCCGACGTCGAACTGGTCGACGTCGCCACCCGTTCCGGCGACCATTTCGCGCACGCGCTGGAGGCGCTCAAGGCGCGGCGCTGGGTGCTGGTCGAGAAGCCGATGGCGCTGGACTACGAGGAGGCCATCAAGCTGCGGGCCGCCTCCATCAAGTCCGGCAACCGGCTCTTTGTCCGCCACAACCGCCGCTTCGAGCCCGGCTTCTGCAAGGCGCGCGAGATCGCCGCCGGCGGCAGGCTCGGCGAAGTATATGACGTGCGCCTGCGCCGGGGTTCCTTCCAGCGCCGCGACGACTGGCAGGCGGTCAAGCGCTGCGGCGGCGGCCAATTGCTCAACTGGGGGCCGCACCTGATCGACCAGGCTTTGCAGTTTCTCGGCACGCCGCCGGCGCAGATGTTCGCGGAACTCAAGCGCGTCGCCGCCGTCGGCGACGCCGAGGACTTCGTCCGGATCATCCTGCGCAACAGCGCCGGCCTGACCGTCGACCTGGAAATCTCGGGAGGACGGATAATCAACACCCCCGAATGCACCATCACCGGCACCCGCGGCGCGTTGAGCCTGACCGGCGAGGCGCTCCACGTGCGCTACCTGGATCCGGCCCGCAAGCCGCCGCGCCGCCGCGCCAGCGTCCGCACGCCGAAGCTCGGCAGCTTCGGCACCCCGGAAACCCTTC
>CAZYRQ010000302.1:0-3274 GCA_964649455.1 uncultured Lentisphaerales bacterium | reverse complement strand
TCTTCATCTGCATGGGCGCCACGCTCTTCACCCTGATCTCGCGGCGCCTGGCCCCGGGCGATCCGGTTCGCATCGCCGCCCAGATTGTATCTGGCATCGGCTTCCTCGGCGCGGGCGTCATCCTGCGCAATGGACCGCGCATCCTCGGTGTCACCACTGCCGCCGTCATCTGGGTTGCCGCGGCACTCGGCATGGGCATCGGCGCCGGCCACTACACGCTGGTCTTCGTCGCCACGCCGCTGGTGCTCGCCATCCTCTGGAGCTTCCGCCACGTGACACGCCTGATCGACAGCATCCACGAGGAGCGCGCCTACCGCGTGGCCATGGAGGGCGCGTTCGACACGGCGCGCATCAACGGCTTGCTCAGCGAATACCGCCTGGCATGCCATTCCCGCGTTTTCGAACGCGTCGGCCGCCAGGTGAGCTGCACAATGCATATCACCGGGCCGGCCAGGGGACATGAACAGCTGGTGGAACGCCTGCTCGGCGATCCGGCCATCCTGGAAGTGCGGGCATGACGCGCGGGGGTAGGGGAGCCTTGACACAGCCATGCGGGTTTCGGTAACATCCCTGTTTGTTTTGTTTAAGAAGAAGAACTGAGCCAACCATGAAGAGTTTCCTGCCCAAGGATCCCGGCGTCAACCGTGACTGGATTCTGGTCGATGTTGCCGGCAAGCCGCTCGGTCGCGCTGCGGTGGCCATCGCCAATGCGCTGCGCGGCAAGCTGAAGCCGACCTTTACGCCCGCCGTGGACACCGGCGATTTCGTCGTCGTGATCAACGCCGACAAGGTCAAGCTGACCGGGTCGAAGGAGAGTCGCAAGACCTACGAGCGCTACTCCGGTTGGCGCGGCGGACGACGCACCTTCACCGCTGCCGAGATGCGCAGCCGCCATCCGGAGCGCATGATCGAGGAGGCGGTCGCGGGCATGCTGCCGGGCAACCACCTCTGCCGCCGCATGATGCCCCGTCTCAAGATCTATGCCGGTGCCGACCACCCGCATCAGGCGCAGCAGCCGCGCACGGTCGAGCTGGGCTAGAACCGCGGCCGCCGTCGGCGGCTGCGCAACGCAACGAAAAGGAGTTTCCATGGCGAATGAAATCTCAGCAGCGACGGGGCGGCGCAAGACCGCGGTCGCGCGTGTGCGCCTGCTCTCAGGAACAGGCAAGTGGACCGTCAACGGCCGCGGGATCCAGGAGTACTTTCCCAGCGAGGCCACCCGCAGCTTCCTGTTTCAGCCGCTCGTGTTGACCAACACGGCTGACAAGTTCGACATCGATGTCATCGCCTCGGGCGGGGGCTCGACCGGACAGGCGGGCGCCGCCCGCCATGCCGTCTCCCGCGCCCTGGTCGCCGCCGATCCCTCGTTGCGCGAGCCCCTCAAGGCCGCCGGTTGCCTCACGCGCGACCCGCGCATGAAGGAACGCAAGAAGCCCGGACAGCCCGGTGCCCGCAAGCGCTTCCAGTTCTCGAAGCGCTAATCCCCGCGCCAGACTGGCGCCCCGACAAGTCGATGCTGCAGGCGGGCGCGGAAGGCGTGCCCGCTTTGCGCTTTTCTGGAGACTGGAATGCCGATACGCTTGCTGAAGAAGCTAGGCGAGGCGCTCCGTGACAAGATCGCCCCCTCGGGCGATGCTCAATCGAAGCCCCCCGCACCGGGCCGTCAAGCCCGCCCGCAAGACCGTCAACCCGCCCGCGGCCACGACCGCGAAAACCGCCGCGGCCCGCGCCGCCCGGAACCCGACGGGCGCAACCGCCGCACGCAGCCTCCGACGCGTGAGGCGTCGCCCCAGGGTGGTGAGAACCGCCGCACGCCGGCTCCGACGCGCGAGACCTCACCCCAGGGCAATGATAACCGCCGCCCGCCCCGGCGCCGACAGGAACGGACGGATGGCGGCGAACCCCAGGGCGCCAATCGCCCGCCCCGCGGCGAGCGCCGCGGTTCGCGCCGTGAGTCGGCCCCCGACCGTCCGGAGCGCCTACGCGGTGACCCCCGCCCGGCTCACGAACCCCGCCTCCCGGCTCCCACCGCCCCGGCGGTGGTCGAGCCGCCTGTCCCCGCCCAGCCCTGGTCGATCGAGTCGTTCCAGGTGCCCCCGGCCGAGGGCCGCACGCGGTTCCACGACTTCGACCTCCCGGCCGAGATCATGCACGCCATCGCCGACCTCGGCTTCCAGTACTGCACGCCGATCCAGGCCGCCAGCCTGAAGCAGGCCCTCGCCGGGGCCAACGTCGCCGGCCGCGCCCAGACCGGCACCGGCAAGACCGCCGCCTTCCTCGTCGCCATCCTCTCGCGCTACCTCCGCTCGCCCGCCGGACGCGCCGACAAGCCCGGCACGCCGCGCGCCCTCGTCATCGCCCCCACGCGCGAGCTCTGCGTGCAGATCTGCAACGATGCCCAGGCGCTCGGCAAATACTGTGGCCTCCGCAGCCTCGCCGTCTTCGGCGGCATGGACTACGTCCGCCAGCAGCGCCAGCTCGCCGAGGGCCCCGTCGACCTCCTCGCCGCCACGCCTGGACGCCTGCTCGACTTCCAGCGCCAGCGCGTGATCGACCTGAGCCGCGTCGACACCCTGGTCATCGACGAGGCCGACCGCATGCTCGACATGGGCTTCATCCCCGACGTGCGCCGCATCATCCGCTGCCTGCCCGACCGCGACCGCCGCCAGACCCTGCTCTACAGCGCGACGCTGGACGACGAGGTCATGCGCCTCGCTTCGCAGTGGATGCCCAACCCCGTCAAGATTGAGATCGAGCCTGATCACGTCGCTTCGGACACCATCGAACAGAAGGTCTTCATCGTCACCTCGGCGCAGAAGTTCACGCTGCTCTGCAACCTGCTGAAGGACTACCGCGACGCGCGCGTGCTGATCTTCGGCAACCGCCGCATGAGCACCGACCGCCTCGCCATCCGGCTCCGGCGCCAGGGCTTTGCCTGCGAGCTGCTCTCGGGCGACGTCCAGCAGACCCGCCGCATGCGCGTGCTCGAGGATTTCCGGTCGGGCGCCGTCAAGATCGTCGTCGCCACGGATGTCGCCGGACGCGGCCTCCACATCACCGACATCGGGCTGGTCGTCAATTTCGAGCTGCCCTACGAGGCCGAGGACTATGTCCACCGCATCGGCCGCACCGGCCGCGCCGGCAAGGTCGGCACCGCCGTCTCCTTCGCCTGCGAGGACGAGTCGTTCCAGATTCCCGAGATCGAGAAGTTCCTGGGCGAGACCCTCAAGTGCATCCTGCCGGACGATGCCCTGCTGACCCCGCTCCCGCCGCC
>CAZYRQ010000301.1:0-3311 GCA_964649455.1 uncultured Lentisphaerales bacterium | reverse complement strand
GTGGCCGTAGACCACGCTGCGCAGCTTGCCGTCGAGATTGACCCGCACCCGGCATGCGCCGCGCCCGCCGGGCGCGATGAGGCAGCGCCGCGGGCAGAGTTCGCACGCAACTTTCACAGACGCCATCCCCAATGTTATTTTCGCATACGCGGCGGGGATTGTCACAGAAGCCGCTACTTCAGAACCTTGGTCAGCAGATCCGCGATGCCCTGCCCGCCCTGTCCCTTGACAAAGCCCATGATGATCGGCACGAACTTCGCGACCATGCCGCTGTCCAGCTTGAGCTGCGAGAAGCCGCCGGCCAGGCTGGCCAGGTTGGAGAGCTCCTTGGCCTTGTCGCCGCCGATGGCGCCGAGCAGCCCGCCGACCAGCTTGGCCGCGCCGCCGGCCTGCGGCGCCGCCGCGATCAGATCCGTGACGCCCGGCAGGGCGCCGGCGACCTTTGAAAAGTCGCCGCCCAGCTTCTCCTGGGCCAGCTTGAAGAGCAGTCCCGCGCCACCCTTCGCCTGTCCTTCCTGGATCCCGAGTTGCGAGACCAGTGAACTGATCAGTTCTGTCATGGCCATAATTTTCCAATCCTTTCCAGCCGACAGGTGGATGCGCCTGTCACGGCATCGAGCATAGCAGACCGGTTACTAAATACCATCACATTCGCGTACTCGGCAAACCGCAGGGCGCATGGAGTGTGGGCGAAAAGGCAAATCGGCTGGCATAAGGCGAGAGCCGGGGCTGAAGCCCCTGAACGACTTCCGCCTGAAGGCGGGACTCCGACACGAGGGTTCACCGGCACAGACCTCCCCGTCGGAGTGCCGGCTTCAGCCGGAAGCCTGCGAGGGCCTTCAGGCCCGGATACACGGAAACCGGGCGTGGTGCCGCGTGACGCGTCTGCCTGCAACTGCAGCCCGCCTTGCGCCCCGCTCACACCCCGGAGCCTGACCGAGTACGTATAAAATTGAAACTCATTGAGTATCCCGCCCTCCGACCGTACAATGACCGCCGACCCAAGTCACCACGCATTCATTCGGAACGCAACACGGGAGCAGATACATGGCATCTGAGAAGCTGGCGATCAATGGCGGGAAAGCCGCAATCACCCCGGCCGCGAAGCGCGCCCTCAAACCGTGGCCGCTTCCCGACGCGCGGACGGCGGAGCGGCTGAAGCAGGTCTACCTGAGCGGGAGCTGGTCGTTCAACGGCCCGTGCGAGCAGGAGTTCAGCCGGAAGTTCGCCGCGTACTGCGGCGCGCGGCACGGCGTCTTCATGGTCAACGGCACCGTCACCCTCGAGAGCGCGTTGCAAGCCCTCGGCGTGAAGGCCGGCGACGAGGTGATCGTGCCCGGCAACACGTGGATCGCCACGGTCATGGCGCCCGTCTATCTCGGCGCCCGACCCGTGATCGTCGATGTCGAGCCCGACACGCTCTGCCTCGACCCGGAGCAGACGCGCCGCGCCATCACGCGCAAGACGAAGGCCATCATTCCCGTGCACTTGTTCGGCTCGATGGCCGACATGGATCGCTTCTCGGCCCTGTCGCGCGAGACCGGCATTCCCGTGGTCGAAGACTGCGCCCATGCACAGGGCGGCGTCTGGAAGGGCCGGGGCCTCGGCTCCATCGGCCAGGTCGGCTCGTTCAGCTTCCAGCAGTCCAAGACCCTCTCCTCGGGCGAGGGCGGCATCTGTCTGACGAACGACGACGAGCTCGCCGACCGGCTCTACCGCATCAAGCACATCGGCTACGGCACGGGACAGAAGCAGGGACAGGCCGCCGGCGGCCCGGCGGCCGGTCTCCTCTGCCGCAACTACCGCGGCCTCGAGTTCAACGCCGTGATCCTGACCGAGGCGCTCCGGCGCCTGAAGGCGCAGACGGCGCAGCGCGACGCCAACGCCCGCTACCTGGCCGGGCTCCTCCGCGACGTGCCCGGCATCGCCCTGCAGGCGCGCGGACGCCGGGCGGATGTCCAGGGCTACTACATGCTCGCCCTGCTGGTCGACCCGCAGGCGCTCAAGCCGGGCTGCACGCTCCAGGAGATCAAGGCGGCGCTGGCCGCGGAGGGCCTGTACTGCGGCAGCGGCTACGGCCCCGTCTACCGCCACCTGCTCTGGAACCTGCCCCGCCGCGCCTACCGCATCCATAGCAGCGCGGTGGTCGAGGAGAGCAGCAGCCAGCGCCTGCTGACCGTGTCGCACCCCTGGCTCCTGACCGGACGCCCCATGATGAAGGCCATGGCCAGGGCCATCGGCAAGGTGATGTCGGCCTACGGCAAGTGAACCGGAGAGAGGAAGCGAGTATGCAGGCTGGGTTTTGTGAAGTGGATATCACGCCGCGGGTCGGCGTGGGACTCGCCGGTTTCGGCCCCTTTCTGAACCGGATGTCGATCGCCGTGCGCGATCCGCTCAAGGCCCGCGCGGCGGCCTTCGCGCTCGGGGATCGCCGGGTGGTCGTGGTCAGTTGCGACCTGATCGGCCTGACCCGGCAACTCGTCGAGGCCGTCAAGCGCGAGGTCGGCCGCCGCGCGGGCCTCGGCGAAGACCAGATTCTCGTCCACTGCACCCACACGCACAGCGGCCCCTGCACCGCCGAGTATGCCGGCTGGGGCAACCGCGACGAGCCCTACCTGGCGATCCTGCCCGGGCGCATCGCCCGCGCCTGCGTGGGTGCCCTCGAACGCCTGCACGAGGTCGCCATGTCCCACGCGGTGCAGCCGTGCGAAGGCATCGGCCTCAACCGCGAGCAGGACCGCGACGCGCCGCCGCTCGCCGAGTGCCTGCGCGACGACTGGCGCCCCGCCAAGCCGGAACTGACCGACACCCGCTGCCAGGTCCTGGCCTTCCGCGACGCCGCCACCGGCCGGCTCGACGGGTTCATGACCTACTTCGGCTGCCATCCCGTCGTCTGCTGCCAGACGACGCGCTACATCCATGGCGACTTCGTCGGCGTCGCGATGAACCTTCTCGAACGCGAAAACCCCGGCGCGGTCGGACTCTTCCTCCAGGGCGCGCAGGGCGACGTCAACAGCTGCGTCGTGCACAAGCCCGAACCGGAGGCGCTGCTGGCGCTGGACATCGTCGCGTCGCGCCTGGCCAATGCCGTGCGAGCGGGGCTGCGCGCGGCGGCCCCGGCGACGGTCGAGACCCTGCGGTACGCCAGCCGTCTGGTGCCCTTCACCTCGCGGCTGCTCTCCCGCGAACGCATCCGGGAGTGGCTCGCCGAGCAGGAGGCGGTCGTCGGCGCCGACACCGCCACCGATGACGACCGCGCCGTGCGCATGGGCACCCTGATGATCGCCACGCTGCGCGACCTGGAGGCGCGG
>CAZYRQ010000300.1:0-3320 GCA_964649455.1 uncultured Lentisphaerales bacterium | reverse complement strand
TCTCGGCAAGCTGGGCAGCCGCGCTGTTCGATGACCGTCTGGCCTGCGACGCCAACTCGAATTTCTCCTCCGCCGGCCACCGGTGAGTTACATCGCTGATCTCAATGTGAAGCCGACAGAGCCTCTGGTATACGACCAAATCCTCCAATCGTTGAAATGTCCCCTGATCCTTCATCTCTCTGACCCCTGACCCTGGACCCCTGACCCTGAACCCTGACACTTGAACCCTGAACCCTGAACTCTGAACCCTGACCCCTGAACCCTGACCCCTGTCACTTACTCGCTCATCTGCATGTCGCATAGCTTGCGGTAGCGGCCACCCTGGGCATAGAGCTCGTCGTGGGTGCCGCGCTCGACGACGCGCCCGGCGTCGACGACCAGGATCTGGTCGGCGCGCCGCACAGTACTCAGGCGGTGCGCTATGGCCAGCGTGGTGCGGTTCTGCATGACCTTGGCGATGGCCTCCTGCACGAGTCGCTCGGTGACGGTGTCGAGGGCGCTGGTGGCCTCGTCGAGGATCAGGATCGGGGGGTTGCGCAGGATGGCCCGCGCGAGGGCCACGCGCTGCTTCTCGCCGCCGCTGAGCACGAAGCCCTTGTCGCCCACGTTGCGCCGGTAGCCGTCCGGGTGCGCCACGATGAACTCGTGCGCGTTGGCCATGCGCGCAGCCGCCTCGATCTGCGCCGGCGTGGCATCCGGCGAACCGTAGGCGATGTTGCCGGCGATCGTGTCGTTGAAGAGGATCGTGTCCTGCGTGACGACGCCGACCAGGCGGCGCAGATCCGCCGTGGCGAGGTCGCGCAGGTCGATGCCGTCCAGCGTCACGCGTCCCGCGGTGGGATCGTAGAAGCGCGCCAGCAGGTTGGCGATCGTGGTCTTGCCGGAACCGGTCTCGCCGACGAGGGCCAGGAGCGTGCCGCGCGGCAGTTCCAGCGACACGTCGCGGATGACATCGGGCCCCTCCGGCGCGAACCGGAAGGTGACGTTCTCGAAGCGGATGCGGTCGTCGAAGGTCGTCCGGGCCACGGGCCGGGCGGCCTCGGGCAGCGCCGTGTCGGTGTCGAGCAGCGCGAAGATGCGGTCGATGGCCGCCGAGCCGCGCTGCAGCGAGGCGCCGATCTTGGCCAGTTGCTTCATGGGGCGGTAGGCGGCGAAGACCGAGACGCCGATGACGGTGATCTGCTCGAGCGTGATCTTGTAGATGAAGCAGGCGATGACAAAGCCGCAGGCCAGCACGGTGATGACGAGCTCCATGAGCGGCGACATCAGCAGCTCGGCGCGCAGGGCGCGCAGGATCGACTGGAAGTAGTGCGCGTTCATGCGGCGGAAGCGCTCCGCTTCGGCCGCCTCGGTGTGGAAGGCCTTGACGACGCGGATGCCGGTGAAGTTCTCGTGCATGCGCGACACGAGATCCGACACGCGCTCCAGCGAGCGCCGGGTCCAGCGGCGCACGCGGGTGCCGAGGACGACGACGGGCACCAGGCAGAGCGGCAGCAGGACGCCGGCCACGAGGAGCATGTGGCCCAGGCCGTTCTGGACGGCGTAGATCACGGCGACCAGCACGGCGGCCAGGATCTCGAAGGGCGCGCGGACGGCCTCGGCGATCGTCACGGAGACGACGTGCTCGACGCTGGCGGCATCGTTGACGCACCGGCTGATCAGGTGCCCGATGTCGCAGCGCCCGAAGAATCCGAGCGACTGGCGCTGGAGCGAGTCGAAGAGCTGGTTGCGCAGGTCGCGGACGACGCAGGCGCCGAACCAGCGCATATAGTACTGGTTGACAAAGGACGAGAGAATGCGCAGCAGGGCAACGATCGGGAGGCCCAGCAGACCGAGGAAGAGCGCCTGCCAGGTGAGCGTGTTGTCGGCGTTGCGCAGGGGAATGTCGAAGCGCGCGGCGAGGCGCTCGGCGGTGCGGAAGGCCGCCGGCAGGGGCTTGGCCGCCGACGCGTCGGCGGGGACATCCTCCGCCGCCACGGCGGCGGGCGCCGGCGCCTCCAGGTGCTCGAAGGCGGTGAAGGCGTCAGGCAGGAAGCTCAGCAGCCCGAAGAAGGTGCCCGCGCTGAAGAGGCCGGCGAGGATGCCGATGGCCAGGCGCCCCCGGTAGGGACGCGCCAGACGCATCAGGCGGCGCAACGGCGACAGGCGGACCGGCACGCTCGCAGCGGCGGCGTTCATGGCAGGAAGGTTCCGAGGTAGCGCTCCGCCTCGAGCGCGGCCATGCAGCCGCTGCCTGCGGCGGTGATGGCCTGGCGGTAGCGGTGGTCCTGAACGTCGCCGGCGGCAAAGACGCCGCGCACACTCGTCCGGCACTCGCGGGCGACGATGTAGCCCTCGCCATCCAGCGCGAGCTGACCCTTGAAGAGGCCGGTGTTGGGCGTGTGCCCAATGGCGATGAAGAGTCCCTGCAGGGGACGTTCCGTGAGCGTTCCGGTCTTGACATGGCGCAGGCGCACGCCGGTCACGATATTGGCCGAGACATCCAGGACTTCCTCCACCACGTGATCCCAGCAGACCTTAATCTTGGGATTGGCCATGACGCGGTCGGCCATGATCTTCGAGGCGCGGAAGGCGTCGCGGCGGTGGATGACCGTCACCGAGGCGGCGATGCGCGAGAGGTAGAGCGCGTCCTCGAGGGCGGTGTCGCCGCCGCCGACGACGGCCACGTGCTGGTCGCGGAAGAAGGCGCCGTCGCAGGTCGCGCAGCCGGAGACGCCGTGGCCCCGCAGCAGCTTCTCGGAGGCCAGGCCGAGGTAGCGGGCGCTGGCGCCCGTGGCGACGATCAGCGCGCGGGTCTGCAGTTTCTCGCCGGAGAGGCCCAGGGTGACCTCATGCACGCGCGCGTGGTCAGGCGCGTCCTCGGCGGCCGCGAGGCGCGCCGCCACGGCCTCGTCCATGCGAAAGCGCACGCCGAGTCGCTCCGCCTGGCGGCGCATGCGGTCCATCAGGTCGGGGCCGCCGACGGGCTCGGCGAAGCCGGGATAGTTCTCGACGTCCGTCGTGTCGGTCAACTGTCCGCCGGGCTGCATGCCGTCGACGAGCAGCGGAGCGAGGCTGGCGCGCGCGGCGTAGATGGCGGCGGTCAGGCCGGCGGGCCCGCTGCCGAGGATGACGATGTTCTCCATGTCAGGTGTACCTCAGGATCTCGTCGACGGTCGTGTAGCCGTCCAGCACATTACGCACGCCGTCCTCGCGCATCGTGCGCATGCCCAGCTCGCGGGCCTTCTCGCGGATGATCAGGGTCGGCTGGCGGTCATTGATCAGTTGGCGGATCGGCTCGGTCACGCGCAGGTACTCGAAGATTCCCTTGCGGCCCTTGT
>CAZYRQ010000299.1:0-3321 GCA_964649455.1 uncultured Lentisphaerales bacterium | reverse complement strand
CCGCCAACGTCGACACCTCGGAGGTGCTCAGCCGCATGCTGCGCATGGCGCGCATTCCCCACAACGTGCTGAACGCCAAGAACCACGCGCGCGAGGCCGAGATCGTCTCGCAGGCCGGGCAGCCCGGCAGCGTGACCATCGCCACCAACATGGCCGGCCGCGGCACCGACATCAAGCTCGGGCCCGGCGTCGTGTGGGTCGACGAGGCGTCCATCAAGTCGAGCCAGACGCTCGATGCGCCGCATGCCGGCGGCCCCAAGACCCTGCGCCAGTTGCTCGCCGAGCGCCCCTGCGGCCTCCACGTGCTCGGGTCGGAGCGCCACGAGTCGCGGCGCATCGACCGCCAGTTGCGCGGCCGCTGCGCCCGCCAGGGCGACCCCGGCTCGTCGCGCTTCTACATCTCGCTCGAGGACGACCTCATGCGCCTCTTCGGCTCGGAGCGCATCTCCGGCATCATGAGCCGCCTCGGCATGCAGGAGGGCGAGGCGCTCGAACACCGCTGGCTCAACCGCTCGGTCGAGACCGCCCAGCGCCGCGTCGAGCAGCAGAACTTCTCGATCCGCAAGCGCACGCTGGAATACGACGATGTGATGAACAAGCAGCGCGAGGTGATCTACGCCTTCCGCGGCGATCTCGTCCGCGCCTCCCCCGAGGAGGTCCGCGCCCGGATCCTCGACGTGATCAACGACCTGATCGTCTCGCAGTGCGAGTCGCTGCTCGCCAACCCGAAGGAGGCCCGACCCGACGAGCTGGCCGAGTGGGTCATGCTGAACTTCCCCGTCGCCGTGCAGGCCGCCGAACTGGCTCCGCTGGCCGGCCAGTTCGAGGCGGCCGGCGAGCTGATCTTCACGCGCGTCGAGGAGGCCTATACGCTGAAGTGCAGCCTCGAAGATCCGCGGGTGCTCCCCATCATGGAGCGCCAGGTGTCGCTGCAGGCCATCGACACGCAGTGGCAGGAGTACCTGCGCGCCATGGACGAGCTGCGGCATGGCGTCGGCCTGCGCGCCTACGGCCAGCGCGACCCGCTCATCGAGTACAAGCGCGAGGCCTTCTCGATGTTCGAGGAGCTGATGAACCAGATCAAGGCCGAGCTCGCGCAGAACATCTTCCGCGCCTCGACCTCCGTCGAGAACCTGCAGCGCATGATGGGCCGCATGAGCCGCAGTCGCCAGCGCCTCGTCCACGATGAAGTCAACGCGCTTGGCGCACGCTCGGGGCCGGGGGGCGCGTCGGGCGGGGGCGCCATGCCACCGCCGGCGACGCCGGTGCTCTCGGAGTCTGACTTCGACCAGGCCGTGGCCGCCGTGCTGCAGCCGAAGGCGGCGGAACCCGTGCGGCGCGATGTCGCGAAGGTCGGCCGCAACGACGACTGCCCCTGCGGCAGCGGCAAGAAGTACAAGAAGTGCTGCGGCAAAGCGTGACAAACCGGCTGCCCCTGGCGGCCGCACTGCTCTCCGGCCTGATCCTCGGGCTCGCCTTTCCGCCCGTCGGCCAATCCGACGCGGCCTGGTTCGCCCTGGTGCCGCTGCTGCTGGCTTTGAAGCAGGCCACGCCGCGCGGCGGGTTCCGCCTGGGGTGGAGCGCCGGGCTCGTCTTCTGGCTCGGCAGTCTCGCCTGGCTCTGGCGGCTGATTGACAACGGCGGCCCCCTGCCCCTCGTGCTGCTCGGCCATGGTGCGCTCGCCGCCTACTGCGCGCTCTACGCGGGGCTCTTCGGGTTGGCCGTGGCCTGGCTCTGGCGGCAGGAGCGGATCCGGAACCATCCCTGGCTGCGCGTGCTGACGACCGTGGTCTTCGCGCCGTTGCTCTGGGCCGGCTCGGAATGGTTGCGCGGCACGCTGCTGACGGGCTTCGCCTGGAACGCACTCGGCGTCAGCCAGTACCGCAACCTGGCACTGATCCAGGGAGCCGCCTGGGGCGGCATGAGCCTGGTCTCGGCCTTGCTGGTGGCCGTCAACGGCGGCATCGCCTGCTTCCTGGAGCGCCTCTGGTCCGAAGTGGTTGTCGCACGCCGCCGACGCCCGGCCGCCGGCGGAGAAGTGCGGCCGCGCCGCTTCGCGCCGCGCGCAGCCGAGCTGACTCTCGCCCTCCTCCTCGTTGTGGTCTGCTGGAGCCACGGACTCGACCGCGTGCGGACGATCGACCGCGTGATCCGGGCCGCCCCCGTCTGGAAGCTTGCGCTCCTCCATCCGGAGGCACCCTCCATCTTCCTGCAGGACGACGGCACGTGGGAAGCCGCGATGGAGTTGCAGCGGTCCTACGCGGAGCTGGCGGGCGCCGTCGGCCCCGACCTCTGCCTCTGGCCCGAGACCTCGCTGCCGGGCGCCGGCCCGCTCGATGCCGACACGGTTGAACTGGCGACCAACATCACGGCGCTGGCCGCCAGTCCGCTGCTGGCCGGCGGACTCGAGATCGAGCCCGGCCCCGGCTGGGAGTGGCAGATCGGCGCCCGATACTACAACGCCGCCTTCCTCTTCGACACCCGGGGGCGCGCCGTGGCGACCTACCGTAAACAGCATCTGGTGCCCTTCGGCGAGTTCATTCCCCTCGACCGCCGCTTTCCCTGGCTGGCCCGCCTCTCCCCGATCGGCTACAGTTGCACACCCGGCGCCAGCAGCGGTATCATGACCCTCGCCCCGAGGGGGCACGACGGCCGCGCGCCACTGCGCCTGGCCCCGCTGATCTGCTTCGAGGACACCCTACCCTACCTCGCCCGGCGTGCGGCGCGCGATGGCGCCACCCTGCTGGCCAACCTGACCAACGACGCGTGGTTCGACGGCTCCAGCGAGGCCGAGCAGCACCTCGCGCAGGCCGTCTTCCGCTGCGTCGAGACCGGTCTGCCGATGGTGCGCAGCTCCAACCGGGGCGTCACCTGCGCGATCCTGCCCAACGGACGCGTCGTGCAGCGCATCGGCCAGGGCGACGGCGCGGGCACGCCGGGAATCCTCTTCGCGGCGCCCGGCGTCCCGCCACAACCGACGACGACGCCCTTCGTCCGCCACGGGCACCTGCTGCTCGCCTGGCCGGGCGCGGCGCTCCTCTCGACCGTGCTCCTGCTGGCCGCGCGCGACGCGTGTAAGTAACCACATGCGCTTCCTGCTCTACAACATCCGCTACGGTACCGGCCGGCGCGAACGCCACGCCTGGATGGATCTGCTGCGCCGGACGGACCGCCACTTCGATGCGATCGCCTACTTCATCCGCGAACTGGAACCCGATGTCGTCGGCCTCGTTGAAACGGACAGCGGCTCATTCCGCACGCGCAGTCGCTCCCAGCCCCAGCGGCTGGCCGACATGATCGGACACTACCACGCCTTCGAGG
>CAZYRQ010000298.1:0-3333 GCA_964649455.1 uncultured Lentisphaerales bacterium | reverse complement strand
CGCCGCTCGGCGGCTGGATCTGGATGCGCTGGGGCGTCGGCACGCTCTTCGCGTTCTCAGCGCTCATGTCGATCGCCAACTCCTTCTGCGCCATGCAGATTCCCCTCCGGCGGCGGCCCGCATCTTCCTGAGGCGGTGCGCGATGACGACCGTGTCCTTTTTTTTCACAGGCTCTAGCCGTTTACAATGGTGACTTTCACAGTGGCTCGTGCTGTGTCCTTTCATTCATCTTGTTGGCGGTCATGGTATTCTTTCGGGGTCAGGGTCGCAATCGGGATCGGGATCGCAGCTTTCCTACGGCTCCAGGGGATCGATCTTCGGATTCTCCGGCCAGTCTCCGAGTCTCTGGATCAGCAGCAGCGCGCCCTTCTGCAGATCCAGATCCACCCGCATGTTGGTCGCCCACGCCCCGCCATGCCCAACGGTTCCGACATCGGAACCGAGGCCGTAGGTTTTCTCGATGGTTCCAGGCGTCTGACGGCGGCAGATTTCCCGCAGGGCGTTCAGTGAGAGGATGGGCTGGCCTTCGAAGACACCGCGGTTCGCGATCATCTGCGCCAGTTTCGCCATATCGGCCGGCGTGGAGAAGAGACCGCCGCCGCATTCCGCATGCCGATCCGGATCGTCATAGGGCAGGAGACGCATCTGGTCGACTGTCCCGTGGCGTATCCAGGTCTTCTGTTCCGGATCGTATCCGTAGCCGGCGGCACGGCGCCCGAGCTGTTCCGCGCTCAGCCGGTAGCCGGAATCGCGCATGCCGAGCTTTCCAAAGAGCCGGGCATGGACAAACTCCTCGTAGGAGACGCCGGTGACGACTTCAATGATCCTGCCGACGACGTTGATGCCGGCATTGGAGTAACTCCAGCTTGTTCCCGGCGCGAACATCAGCGGCGAGGCCGCATAGAGATGGCTCTGGGTCTCGAGCGAGATATAGGACAACTCCTGCGCCTGGAAGAATCCGGGGAGGAACTCCAGGCCCGCCGTATGGGACAGGAGATGGCGGATCGTCACCGCCTCCTTCTCGCGCACGAACGTCGCGGAGCCATCCGGACCGCTCACCTTCCGGAAGAGATTCTTGAAATGCGGCAGGTATTTGAAAGCGGGGTCGTCCAGGGCGGCCTTTCCTTCATCGACCAGCATCATGAAGGCCACCGCCGTGACCGTCTTGCCGGTTGACGCCATCCACAGGATGGTGTCTTCCGTCATGGGACGTCCGGCCTCGATATCGGCCATCCCTCGGATGGCACGGCTCGTGATGCCCGTCGCATCAACAGCGATCTTGACCAGGCCCGGCTCCTTCAGCGGCCGGGGATTGCGGCATGCAGACTTCTGCATCGTTCTGACTCCTTGATCAAACGGGCCTGCGTCGTTCACCGACGCCTTGTGGCGGTGTGGTGCGCGGGTGGGCGACCTACGCCTCGGGGAAGTTGGCCAGCAGCCATGGCGCCGCTTCGGCCAGGCTGTCGAAGACGGCATCGGCCGCCTCCCGGATCGCCTGTTGCTCGTGCGGGTAGCTGGGGATGCCGACGACCCGCAGGCCGGCGCCGCGCGCCGACCGTAGGCCGGCCAGGGTGTCCTCGACGGCCCAACTGGCACCCGGATCGGCGTCCAGGCGGCGCAGCGCCTCGGCATAGACGGCGGGATCGGGTTTGCCGGGGCCAACCGCCTCGGTACTCAGCGCGAGCCGGAAGAGCGGCTCCCAGGCGAGGCCGTCGAGCACGCTCTGGATGAGCGTCCGGGGCGACGCGGAGACGAGGGCCATCGGCACTCCGCGGCGGTGCAGCTCGCGGAGCAGGGCGTCGGCGCCCGGCATGACCGGCGGCTCCCGCCGCAAACGCTCGCCGACCGCGTCCTTGATGGCATTGCCGAGACGGGTGGGATCGACGTCGCGGCTGGGGTTGCGCCGGAGCACCAGGCGGATCCCGTCGGCGGTGGCGAGCCCCGCGCACGCGTCCAGCAGATCCGGCGTCAGCACGAGCCCCGCCGCAGCGCAGCAGGAGGCGATGGCCCGCGTCCAGATCGGCTCGGAGTCGATCAGCGTGCCGTCCATGTCGAAAAAGACGCCGCCGCACCCCACGATGCCCGTGCCGAGGCCGCGGCCGACGGGCGGCAGCGGGAGGGCAGCCATGGGCGCGGAACGTAATGGTTCAGTTTTGGGGGAGTGTGAGAATCGGTGCATGGAAAGTGGCGCAAGGGTACATTGGGCCGCATCAGGCGACCGTTGGGGCTGAAGCCCCTGAACGGCTTCCGCCTGACGGCGTGAGAAACGAGCCCATGACCGCGGAACTCCTGCTTCAGGCGCACGACGACAGCGCGCGCGCCGCGCCACGCAGGCGCGCGCAGACGCGCTCGCGGCCGAGGAGGGCGAGCATCTCGAAGAGGCCGGGGCCCTCGCCGCCGCCGGAGACCGCGACACGCACGGGGTGGACCAACGCCCCGATGCCGATGTTCTGCGTCTCGCCAAAGGTGCGCAGGGCCTGTTCGGTCGACTCCGCCGTGAAAGCCGGAAGGGCCTCGAAGACCGCGGCGAGGGCGTGCAGCAGGTCGAGCGTGCCTGCGGGCCTGAGGCGCTTCTCGACGGCCTTCGGATCGAATGGGTAGTCTTCCGTGAAGAAGTAGGCGCAATTGCCGGGCACCTCGCTGAAGATCTTGGTGCGCGGGATCATCAGGTCGAGGATCGCGTTCCAGGCACAGTCCGCCACGGCCGACGGATCGAGCCCCCCGGCGGCGAGGTGGTCGCGGAAGGCGGCGCTGATCGTTTCGCGCGGCAGCCGCCGCAGGTACTCGCCGTTCATCCAGACGAGCTTCTTGAGGTCGAAGCGCGCGGCACTCGACTTGCAGCGGTCGAGATCGAAGGCCGCGACCATCTCGTCGCGCGACAGGATCTCGCGGTCGTCGCCCGGCGCCCAGCCCAGCAGCGCCAGGAAGTTGAAGAGCGCCTCCGGCAGGAAGCCCTGCGCCTGGAAGTCGCCCACGAAGGCCGCGCCGTCGCGCTTGCTGTAGGGCTTGCCCATGTGGTTGACGATCATCGGCAGGTGGGCGTAGACCGGCGGCTCCACGCCCATCGCGCGGAAGATCTGCAGGTGCTTGAAGGTGTTCTCGACGTGGTCGTCGCCGCGGATGACATGCGTGATCCGCATGTCGTGATCGTCGACGACATTGGCGAGATGGAAGACCGGCGTGCCGTCCGAGCGCACGATGATGAAGTCCTGGGTGTCCTCCGCCTGCTTGCGGATACGCCCCTTGACGGCATCCGTGAACTCGACGCGCCCGGTCTTCGGCATGCGGCAGACGATGCACTCGCCCTTGCCGTCGCGGTTCTCGCGGTAGGCC
>CAZYRQ010000297.1:0-3337 GCA_964649455.1 uncultured Lentisphaerales bacterium | reverse complement strand
TCGGCCTCGGTGACATTGAGCAGGCGTGTGACGATCTGGCTGTGCGACCAGGCCATGTCGAAGGCGCGGTCGACGAAGTGGCGGTCGCGGTATTTCTCGGCC
Source organism: uncultured Lentisphaerales bacterium (assembly GCA_964649455.1). Taxonomy (GTDB): domain Bacteria; phylum Verrucomicrobiota; class Kiritimatiellia; order RFP12; family JAAYLN01; genus JAAYLN01. The sequence continues at coordinate 3,235 of CAZYRQ010000297.1, read as the reverse complement.
AGGGCGACGGCCGCCCCGCGGCTGGCCGCGGCGCCGCAGACCAGGAAGGCCTGCAGCGGGTCGTCGGCCGTCACGGTGACGGGCTGCCGCACGGCGGCGACCGGATCGAGCACGAAGCCGCACGAGTTGGCGAGCGCCGACGCCTCGCCGGCCGGCGTGTCGAGCGCCGCCGGCCGGGCGGGCGTGCGGTTGCGGCCCAGGAAGCGGGCGCGGTCGGTCTCGCAGCTGGCGCGTCCCGACTGCCCCGGAAGGCAGAGCTGGTGGAAATACCAGACTTCGGGTTCGCGCTCGTCCCGGCGGCGGCGCGTGCAGAGCACCGTCTCGCCGCCCGGCAGAATCTCGGTCTGGACGAAGAGGCTGCTGAAGACGCGGTGGGCGAGGTCGGCGGCCGGCGGCGCGAGCACGACTTCGGCATAGGAGGTCAGCTCCAGGCGGCGGTCATGCCGGCCGCGGTTCTTGAGCGTCACGCGCCGGATTTCGACGTCGTCCTCGGGCGAGACGCAGACTTCGGTCTGCGTCTCGATGTCGCGGGTCTCGTGGCGGAACTCGGCGCGCCCCTGGGTGAAGATGGCCTCCTCGCGGTCGGCGCGGCGGCGGACGGGCTGGAAGGTGCTGGACCAGACATCGCCGGTGGCCACATCGCGCAGATAGAGGAAAAGGCCCCAGTTGTCACGGGTGAAATCCTCGCGCCAGCGCGTGAGCGCCAGGCCGTGCCAGCGGCTGGAACTGCCGCCGGCGTGGGTGACCATCACATGGTAGTTGCCGTTCGAGAGCAGGTGGGCCTCGGGCACCGGCATCTCGGGATCGATGAAGTTGCGCATGGTTCCGCAGATCTCGGCGGCGGCCGCGGCGCTGGTCGACGCGGCCTCGTGCCGGTGGGGATGGATGACCGGCGAGACATCGGGCACGCGCTCCTGCAACAGCACCTCGGTCGCGCGCACGGCGGGGTCGGACATGAAGCGGCGCACCATGGGGGCGTCGAGCAGCAGATGCGAGAGGGCCAGCAGACTCATGCCCTGGTGGTGCGCCATGTAGCTGCGGACCACGGCGCGCGCCTTGCCGCGCGGCACGCGCGAGGGGGTGTAGTCGATGGCCTCGACGAGGCCGTAGGCACCCAGCGCCTCCTCGCGCGCAATGAGCCGCTCCAGGTTGGCGCAGGCGGCGGCCGGCGCGAAGGGGAGGGCGAGCAGGGTGGCATAGGGGGCGATGACCAGATCGTCGGACAGGCCCCGCTTCAGTCCCAGGCCGGGCACGCCGAAGGCGCGGTACTGGTACACGTGGTGCGCGTCGGTGGCGTGGTAGCACGACTCCGAGATGCCCCAGGGAATCTTCCGCTGCCGCGCATAGCGGATCTGCCGTTCGATGACGGCACGGCAGGTGCGGTCGAGCAGCGTGCCGGGATAGGAGGCCATCAACAGCGGCGGCATGAGGTACTCGAACATCGAGCCGCTCCAGGAGACCAGCGCCGCCGCGCCGCCGCGGCCCGCCAGCAGCCGCCCCAGCGCGAACCAGTGGTCGGGCGGCGCCTGCTCGCCGGCGACGAGCAGGAAACTGGCCATGCGCGCCTCGGAGGCCAGCAGGTCGTAGCAGGAAGGATCGAGCCGGCGCGCATCGACATCGAAGCCGATGTGCAGCAGGTCGCGCTGCCGGTTGTAGAGAAAGCGGAAATCCATGGCGGCCTGGAACTGATGGCACCGTTCGGCCAGGTGCGCGGTCGCCTGGACGAGGGTGGCCGCGTGCGCGGCCGCCGCGGCGGCCGCCTCGTCCGCGTCCGGGGCGGCGCGGGCCAGTTGCATCAGCGTGGCTCCGGGGTCGTTCCCGGCAGCCAGCCGCGCCGCGGCGTCGGCATGGTCCCGGCAGAGGCGCAGGAAGCCGGCGCACCACTCCGCGCCGGCGGCGCCGGGTTCCGCGGCGGCCATTTCCCAGAGGCGCGCGGCGGCCGCCACCAGTTCCTGCAGACGCGCCAGGCGCTCGCGGGGAGCGGCCGGCGGCGCGACCAGCAGCAGGTCGGCCTCGCGCAAAAGGGCCTTGAAGTCGGCCGTGCCCCCTCGGCGGGTCTCCTCCTTGACCACCTCCAGCGTATCGCGCAGGCCGCCCCAGGCTTGCGGTTCCAGCGCCGGCATCCCGCTCCGTTCGAGCAGGCCGCAGCGGAGGGCCAGCAGACCGGCGGCCAGGTTGCCGCTGTCGACGCTCGAGACATAGCGCGGAGGCAAGGGCTGGAGCGTCCGCGTGTCGTACCAGTTGTAGAAATGGCCGCGGTAGCGTTCGAGCCGCTCCAGGCTGTCGAGCATTTTAGACAGCCGTTCGACCAGGCGCTCCGTCGAGAGATAGCCGAAGTCCCAGGCCGTCAGGCAGGTGGTCAGGCCGAAGGCCAGGTTGGTGGGCGAGGTGCGCGAGGCGAGCGCCGGCACCGGCGTCTCCTGGAAGTTGTCGGGCGGGAGCCAGTGGTCCTCCTCGGTGACGAAGGCGTCGAAGAAGTGCCAGGTGCGGCAGGCGAGCCGACGCAGCAGGCGCCACTGCGCCGGCGACAGATCGGGGGCGCGGCGGCGGATCGGGCGGCTCGCGAACCAGGCGGTCAGCGGAGCGAGCAGCCAGAGCAGCGCCAGCGGGAACGCGGCGGGGAGCGCAACGGCCGGGCGCGTCGCGGCCGCCAGCGCCACGGCCAGGAGCGCAGCGGCGGGGGCGGGCCACATCTCGGCCAGGAAGCCGCCCGGCGTGTGGCGCGCGCCGCGCCGCCGGTACTGCGGCAGGTGCCAGCAGAGGAGGCCGCGCCGCGTGAAGGGCATCCGCAGGGCGGAACGGCCGAAGGCGCACAGGGCGATCCAGGCCTCGTAGGGCAGCACGCTGATGGCGAAGAGCGGCTGGACGCAGTGGCGCAGCACCGCCGCGATCCAGGCGCGCAGGTGCAGCCGCAGGCCGCGCTCCCGCGGCTTGCGCAGCAGGAGGGTGACCGAGCGGACGACGCCGGCCAGCCCCATGACCGCCAGGGCAAAGCCCGTCCAGCAGGCGGGCGGCACCGGCCCCAGCGTCCAGCCGGTCAGCAGCAGCGCCAGCATCGCGGGCGCGGACAGCGCGCGGCGCAGGTTGTCGAGGATCTTCCATTGCGCCAGGCGCGAGACTGGCTGACGGCGCCCACCCGCCGGATCGCGCGCCGGGGGACGCCGACCCAGCCAGCGGACGATCTGCCAGTCGCCCCGCATCCAGCGGTGCTGGCGGCAGATTTCGCCCAGGTACG
>CAZYRQ010000296.1:0-3366 GCA_964649455.1 uncultured Lentisphaerales bacterium | reverse complement strand
GTCCGCCTGCTGGTCGAGGGCAACGACAAGCAGCTGGTCGGCCAGGTGTCGGCCCGCATCCGCAGCTACTTCCCGGCCGAGCCCTACAAGGGCAAGGGCATCCGCTACGCGGACGAGGTCATCCGCCGCAAGCAGGGCAAGAAGCTGGCCTAGCGCCCCACAACCGGAGTTTCCGAGACTATGAAGAATCGCAAAGAGCAGCGCCAGCGGCGCCATCAGCGCCTGCGGCAGCGCATCAAGGGCACCGCGGAACGCCCGCGCATGTCGATCTGCATCAGCAACCAGCACCTCTACGTGCAGTTCATCGACGACGACGCGCAGTGCACGCTGGCCTCGGCCTCGACCGCCGGTGCCAAGGCCGCCGTCAACTGCGCCGCCGCCCGCGCGCTGGGCCAGACGGCCGCCGAGGCGGCGCTGGCGAAGGGCCTCTCCCGCGTGGTCGTCGACCGCGGCGGGTTCCGCTACCACGGGCGTGTCAAGGAACTGGTCGAGGCGGCCGTGGCCGCGGGCCTGTCGATCAGCGACAAGGACAAGACGGAAGAGGAGTCCAAGTGAGCGCAATGGAACGGAAGAGCAGGAGCGAGTCCGCAGAACAGGACAAGCTCGACGAGCGCGTGGTCTTCGTCAACCGCTGCTCGAAGGTGGTCAAGGGCGGCCGCCGCTTCAGCTTCAGCGCCGTGGTCGTCGTCGGCGACCGCGAGGGGCGCGTCGGATTTGGCTTCGGCAAGGCCAACGAGGTGAGCGAGGCCATCCGCAAGGGCGGCGACGCCGCGCGTCGGCAGATGATGCGGGTCACGATGCACGGCCGCACGATCCCCCACGAGGTGGTCGGCGTGTTCGACGGCGGCCGGGTGCTCCTGAAGCCCGCGCCCGACGGCAGCGGGGTGATCTGCGGCGGCGGCATGCGCCCGGTCCTCGAGGCCGCCGGCGTGCGCGATGTCGTCGGCAAGTCCCTCGGCAGCAAAAACCGGCTCAACGTGGTCAAGGCCACGATCGCGGCCCTCGAGCAGTTGCGCTCCAGCGAGACGGTGGCCGCCGCCCGCGCCTAGTATCATCAACAAGCCGCGGGTGAGACCGCGGCGGGAGAAGCTTCGACCATGGATCTGCACAGCTTGACGAACGAGCCCGGCACGCGCACGAGCCGCAAGCGCCGGGGGCGCGGTCGCGCCTCGGGCCTCGGCAAGACGGCCGGCCGCGGCCACAAGGGCCAGTACGCCCGCAAGGGGCACAAGGTCAAGAGCCACTTCGAGGGCGGCCAGATGCCGCTGCTGCGGCGCCTGCCCAAGCGCGGCTTCAAGAACCCAACGCGCCGGATCTGGGAGACGGTCAACGTCGCCGCGCTCAACCGTTTCGACGAGGGTGCCGTCGTCGATGCCGCCGCGCTGGCCGGCGCCGGGCTGGTCTCGGGCGCCGCCGCCCGCGTCAAGCTGCTCGGCCAGGGCGAGATGGATCGCCGGCTGACCGTCAAGGTCGGCGCTTGCAGCGCGGCCGCGCGCGCCAAGATCGAGGCCGCCGGCGGCGCCTGTGAAAGCCCCTGAGGAGTGACGCTATGCTCGCAGCGTTCGCCAATACCTTCAAGGTTCCCGAGCTCCGGAAACGCATCCTCTTCACCTTCGGCCTGATCTTCATCTGCCGCCTGGTGTCGATGGTGCCGACCCCGGGCGTCAACTGGCGGGCGCTGGAGGCGGCACTGGCGAGCATCAAGGCCAGCGGCGAGGTCGGCGGCGGGCTCATGGGCATGTTCGACGTCTTCACCGGCGGCGCCATGAGCCGCTGCTCCGTCGGCTTCCTCAGCATCTGGCCCTACATCAGCGCCTCGATCATCCTGCAGTTGATGACGGCCATCATCCCCGCCCTCGAACGTCTGGCGCGCGAGGGTGACACCGGCCGCCAGAAGCTGAACCAGTACACGCGGTACTTCACGATCGTCATCTGCGTCTTCCAGGCCTTCTTCCTGGCCCGCATGCTCGAGAACCCCGCCTTCCTGGGCCAGGGCGAACTCAACCTCGTGACCAATCCCGGCCTGGCCTTCCAGTTGCTGACCGTCATCGCCATGACCGCCGCCTCCATGCTGATCATGTGGCTCGGCGACCAGATCACCGCCCGCGGCATCGGCAACGGCATCTCGCTGATCATCATGATCAACATCTGCAGCCGCCTGCCCGTCGCCCTCATCGAGGCCTACGACCGCTACTTCTCCGCGCAGGCGATGCACAGCCTCTTCGAGCTGGCGCTCCTGTTGCTCGTCGGATTCCTGGTCACCGCCGGCACGGTCATGCTGACGCAGGGCGTGCGCAAGGTGCCCATCCACACCGCGCGCCGCACCGTGGGCGCCAAGACCTACGGCGGCCAGGCCAGCTACATGCCGCTGCGCGTCAACTTCGCCGGCGTCATGCCGATCATCTTCGCCCAGCCGCTGCTGCAGTACCCGGCCGCGCTGCTGACGCGCATCGACATCGAGAAGCTCCCCTGGCTCGGCTGGGCCAAGTGGCTCGGCGGCCAGATGGTCGAGATGACCAGCGCCGTCTACCTCTTCTCGTTCACCGTGCTCGTGCTCTTCTTCTGCTTCTTCTGGGTCGCCACCCAGTTCAACGCCATGCGCATCGCCGACGAGCTCAAGCGCACCGGCGGCTACGTACCCGGCATCCGCCCCGGACGGGCCACGGCCGAGTACCTCGACCACACGATGACGCGCGTCACACTCATCGGCGCCATCGGGCTGATCGTCGTCGCGATCTTCCCGACCCTGCTGCGCGGGCAGCTCAACATCCCCTGGGAGATGGCCTCCTTCTTCGGCGGCACCAGCCTGCTGATCATTGTCGGTGTCGCCCTCGACACCCTGCGCCAGATGGAATCCATGCTCCTGATGCGCCACTACGACGGATTCCTCAAGCACGGACGCCTGCGCGGCAGAAAATAGACGCATGAACGTGATTGTCCTTCTTGGCGCGCCGGGCTCCGGCAAGGGCACGATCGCCTCGCGGCTGTCGCGCCTCCACCCGGTGCGCCACGTATCGAGCGGCGACCTGCTGCGCGCCGCCGTGCAGCAGGCCGACACCCCGACGGCCCGTGCGGCGGCCGAAGCCATGCGCCAGGGCGAGCTCGTAGCCGACGACGTCGTCGGCGCGCTGGTGTGGGAGCGCCTGCGGGCGTGCGAGCCTGGCGAGACCCTGCTGCTGGACGGCTACCCGCGCAACGTGCAGCAGGCCGCCGCGCTGGAGACCGAGGCCGGTCGCGCCGGCGTGCGCCTCGCCGCCGCCGTCTGGCTCGAGGTGCCCGAGCCCGTGCTGATCAGCCGGCTCGCCGGGCGCCGCGTCTGCGGCGCCTGCGCCGCGAACTACCATGTGGTGAACCTGCCGCCCCGGA
>CAZYRQ010000295.1:0-3377 GCA_964649455.1 uncultured Lentisphaerales bacterium | reverse complement strand
CGCCGAACCACTCCATCAGCTTGTTCGAGACATCGCGGGCGGTGTGTTGCGGCAGCCACTGGCGGAGATAGTCGCGGTACGGTTCGAGTTCGAAGAAGAGGTGCTCGCTCTCGCGGAGGATCGGCGGCCGTCCGCAGATCGCGCAATGGGCGTCCGCAAGGTCGCTGGTGGCGTAGGTCGCCCCGCAGCGGTCGCAGGAGTCGCCGTACTGATCCGCAGCCCGGCACTTCGGGCAGGTGCCCTTGACGAAGCGGTCGGGGAGGAACATTGCATCGTGCTCGCAGAAAAGCTGCGGCAGATGGCGCGAGGTCAGCGAGCCGCTCGACACCATGCGGGCGTGGATCGCCTCGCAGAAGGCGCGGTTCTCGGGGCTGTGGGTCGTGTAGTAGTTGTCGAAGGCGACTTCGAAGTCGCGGAAGTCGCGCGCGTGCTCCTCGTGGCTGCGCGCGATCAGGGCCTCGGGGGTGATGCCCTCCTGGCGCGCGCGGATCATGACCGGCGTGCCGTGCGTGTCGTCGGCGCAGACGTAGACGCAGGTGTGTCCGCGCATCTTCTGGAACCGGACCCAGAAATCGGTCTGCAGGTACTCGACCAGGTGGCCGATGTGGATGGCCCCGTTGGCGTAGGGCAGGGCGGACGTGACGATGAGTCGGCGAGGGTTCATGAGGGTTCCGTTGAAGGGCACCATGTTACCTTCCCCTAGCCGTTTTGTCCACCGTGCAGAACACGCGATTCAACCGCGATTCAACCATACTCATTCATTCGCGGATTCCCGCAGCGTGACACTTGCGAGGATGAAGACGACCCAGCATCTCGCCCACTCAGCATGCGCTTCCCGCGCACCCTCTGTGGCCAACCGAATACGGCGCGGTATCACAATTAGGTATCACAATTACTTTGAAAATAAACCATAATTGGCATATACTGTTTTATCTCGAGCAACAAGGAAAAGGAAACACGCATGGCCAACTTCAACATTGTACTGAAAGCTGAGATTGCCCGCATTGCCCGCAAGGAAGCCAAGCAGGTGGTTGCGCCATTGCGCAAGCCCGCTGCCGGTGCCCGGAATGCGTTGGCCGACCTGAAGCGCCGCGTGGCCGCCCTGGAGAAGGATAACCAGCGCCTGGCCACGTTGCTGTCGAAGGTGCCAGAGCCAGTGCCCGCGGAAAAGCCCGCCAAGGCTAAAGGCTGGATCAGCGGCAAAGGCATCGTCAGCCTGCGCCGGAGGCTTGGGCTGTCGCAGGAGGCCTTCGCGCAGCTCGTGGGGGTGTCGCCAAACGCGGTCTACCAGTGGGAGCGCAAGAGCGGCATGCTGCGGCTGCGCACCAAGACGCGGACGGCGGTCATGGCTGCCCGGGATCTGGGTGCGCGCGAAGCGAAGGCGAAACTGGCCGGGTGAGCTACAGGGCGAGGCGCTGGTCCTGTATAGCAGATTTTGCATGCGCGCGGTGTCGTGCGCACTCAACCAGTCAATCCGTGTTTCGCCCGTGTTTCGTGCGCTCCTCGCGCGCGTCCTGCAGCCGACCGATGCCTTACCGCAGCGTCAACCCTGTCGCGTCCGCCGAGACGGTCACGGTCGCCCCGGCCTGGCACTCGCCCGCGACGATGCGCCGCGCAATCGCCGTCTCCAGCTCGCGCTGGATCACGCGCTTGACCGGCCGCGCGCCGTAGATGGGGTCGTAGCCCAGCTCGGCGATGCGCTCCAGGCCCTCCGGGGTGACTTCCAGCTTGATCTCCTGCCGGGCGAGGCGCCGGCGCAGATCCTCGATCTGCAGGGCAACGATGCGCGCGACCTGCGGGCGACCGAGCGGATGGAAGAGAACCACCTCGTCGAGCCGGTTGAGAAACTCCGGGCGGAAGGCGCGCTTGAGGGTCTCCATGACCTGCGCGCGCGTCTGGTCCGAGATCTCGCGTCGCCCCTCGGCGTCGGTCGTGCCGGCGCGATCAGCAGCCAAGTACTCCGATCCTATGTTGCTGGTCAGGATCACGATCGCGTTGCGGAAGTTCACGGTGCGGCCGTGCCCGTCGGTCAGGCGCCCGTCGTCGAGCACCTGCAGCAGGATGTTGAAGACGTCGGGGTGCGCCTTCTCGATCTCGTCGAGCAGGATGACGCTGTAGGGCTTGCGCCGCACGGCCTCGGTGAGTTGGCCGCCCTCCTCGTAGCCGATGTAGCCGGGAGGCGCGCCGACGAGCCGCGAGACGCTGTGCTTCTCCATGTACTCGCTCATGTCGATGCGCACCATGTTCTCCTCGGCGTCGAAGAGTTCGGCGGCCAGGCTCCGGGCCAGCTCGGTCTTGCCGACGCCGGTGGGGCCGAGGAAGAGGAAGGCGCCGACCGGGCGGCGGCTGTTCTGGATGCCCGCGCGGGCGCGCAGGACGGCGTCGGCGACGGCCTCCACGGCCGTGTCCTGGCCGATGACGCGCGCCTTGAGAGCGTCGGGGAGGTGCAGCAGCTTCTCGCGCTCGCCGGCCATCAGCTTGCGAACCGGCACCCCGGCCCAGCGCGAGACGACCTCGGCGATCTCCTCGTCGGTGACCTCCTCGCGCAGCAGGGTGCCGCCCGCGGTCTTGAGCTTCGCCTGGGCCTCCTTGAGCTGCTTCTCCAGCCCCGGGATGCGCCCGTAGCGCAGCTCCGCCGCGCGCTCGTGGTTGTAGCTCCGCTCGGCCTCCTCGTAGTCGCGCCGCGCCTGGTCGAGTTCGTCGCGCAGGCGGCTCGTCGTCCCGAGCACCTGTTTCTCGTTGCGCCACTGGGCCTGCATGGCGTCGGCCTGCGCCTTGACGTCGGCCAGCTCCCTACGGAGTTCCTCCAGGCGCTGCTTGCTCGCGGCGTCGCGCTCGCGCTTGAGTCCGGCCTCCTCGATCTCGAGGCGCGTGGCGCGGCGGGTGAGCTGGTCCAGCTCCGCGGGCATCGAGTCCATCTCGGTGCGGATGGAGGCGCAGGCCTCGTCGAGCAGGTCGATGGCCTTGTCGGGGAGGAAGCGGTCCTGGATGTAGCGGTCGGAGAGCGTGGCGGCGCCGACGAGCGCCGCGTCCTGGATCTGCACGTTGTGGTGCTTCTCGAAACGCTCCTTCAGGCCGCGCAGGATCGAGATTGTATCCTCGACCGTGGGCGGGTCGACGGTGACCGGCTGAAAACGACGCTCGAGGGCGGCGTCCTTCTCGACGTGCTGGCGGTACTCGTCGAGCGTCGTCGCGCCGATGCAGTGCAACTCACCGCGGGCCAGCATCGGCTTGAGCATGTTGCCGGCGTCCGTCGATCCCTCGGTACGGCCCGCACCGACGATCGTGTGCAGCTCGTCGATGAAGAGGATCACGCGCCCCGCGGCGGACTTGATCTCGGTGAGCACCGCCTTGAGGCGCTCCTCGAACTCGCCGCG